>CALDKL010000777.1 GCA_937898895.1 uncultured Verrucomicrobiae bacterium
CAGTCGTCCTTTGCGCTGCCGAAGAACCGATCCGCCGCGGTGAACGTTTCGAGATCGCAGAGGGCCGCCTTTCCCTGATCCTCCCGTCGGGATGGGAAAAGACGGAGTTGAATGCCAACGACGTGATTGCCGGTTACGCGACGCAAGACAACCGCAGCTCGCTCTTCATTCGCGAGATGGATTCGTCCCTCGGGGGCGGGATGCAGGAGTTGCTCGACGCGACGGTGGCCAACTACGAAGCGACGTTCGAAGTGAAGTCCGTGGGTGAAGCCAAAACCGGCGAGGTCGCCGGAAAGTCCCGGAAATGGCCCGCCATCTACACCACGGTCGAGGCCACCGTGAAGAAGGGCGAGGAGTCCTTTGAAATGCGCTTTTACCTCTTCCTTTTCGATACCGGGACGAAACTCTACCTCATCCAGGCGAGCACCACGAAACCGATCCGTGAATCGCGCGAGAAGCAGATCTTCGATTTGCTGCGCTCTCTCATTGCGCATTCGTGAATCCTCCGCACAGTGTCAGCATGGCGGAACGCCCCCCCATCCAGGCCGTCGGCTACATCGTGGAGACTCTCGAGTCCGGTCGGCTCTATCGGGTCGAGATGGCCAATGGCTATCGCGCCTACGCAGTGATCGAACGCCACGGCCCGCGCCTGCCCGTCGGCGATGCCCCGAATGGCCGGGAGGTCGCATTGGAATTTTCCCCCTACGACATGAGCCGATGCCATCTCACCGCCTGGCTTCCGGTGATCGGCGACTAACTGCGCCTTGTCTTTTCTTTCCCTGATTTGCGATCCATGGCCCTGCTCGAAGTCCGCGATCTCAAGACCTCGTTTCACACCCGCGACGGCATCGTGCGGGCCGTGGACGGAGTGTCCTTCGCGGTCGAAGCGGGACAGACGGTCGGCATCGTCGGTGAATCAGGTTCGGGCAAGTCGGTGACCTGTTATTCCCTGCTCGGTCTCATCCCCATGCCGCCCGGGCGCATCGAGGGCGGCGAAGCGCACTTCGACGGAGTGGACCTGCTGAAATTGTCCGAACCCGAGTTGCGCCGGATCCGTGGTCGCCGCATTGGATTCATCTTCCAGGATCCGATGACTTCGCTGAATCCCTTCCTGCGGATTTCCACCCAGCTCGTCGAACCCCTTGTGCTGCACCGGGGGCTTTCCCGTTCCGAGGCGCTCGCCCGCGCGATTGCCGAACTCGCCGCCGTGGGCATTCCGGACCCGGAGAGCCGCATCCATTCCTATCCACACGAATTCTCGGGCGGCATGCGTCAGCGGGTCATGATCGCAATGGCCCTGATCACCCGGCCCGAGATCCTCATCGCCGACGAGCCGACCACCGCACTCGACGTGACGATCCAGCGGCAGGTCCTCGACCTGATCAAGGAAAGACAACGGGAACTGGGCACGGCGGTGATCTTCATCACGCACGATCTTGCGGTCGTCTCGGAGGTTTGTGACGAGGTGAACGTGATGTATGCAGGACGTTTCGTGGAACGCGCCCCGGTGCGGTCCCTCTTCGAATCGCCACGCCATGCCTACACCCGCGCTCTCCAGCGCTCCATCCCGGCGATGCAGGAAAAGGGCCGCGAACTCTACACGATCCCCGGCCTGCCCCCGAATCTGTCGAGGGAGATTGCGGGTTGCGCGTTTGCCCCCAGGTGCGAAAGCGGCGCCGGGCATCCCGCCCACGCTACCCAGCGGCCGGAACTGGTCGAGGTCAGCTCCGGACATTGGGTGCAGGATTGCGCGGGATGCCTGTGGGATGCATGAGTCGGAATTCTCCAGGCAGACCGAGGCCGGGGACCGGACTATCCTACGGTTCCGGGAAAATCCGATCGTGATGCAGACAGTCCGGTCGCGAGGCAGACAGGGTACGAGGAGATCGGCCCTCCCTCGCTGAGGAGGTCCTCAGTGGAGAACCCCTGTCGCGGCAGGCTGCTTTTCACTCTCGCGCACATGGTAGTAGCGACGCCGTTCCTCCCGCTGACGGGCGCTCGACCAACTGTCGAGCCGCTTCAGGTATCCGATGATCCGTGTGGCAAAGACCACCTCTTCCGAGCCGCACTTCGGACACGACTTCCGGGTGAGTTTGTCGATGTGTCCACACTCGTCGCAGCAGGTGACCTTGACGTTGGTGCAGAAGTAATTGCACCCGGTCCGGATCGCCGCCCGGATCAGTTTGGCAAAGGCTTCTTCGTTGGCGTAGCTTTCCAGGTTGAGATGCAGGGCCGATCCGCCGTCGAGGTAGCGGGTGACGCGGTCCCCGTGCAGGACCAGCTTGTCGAGGATGTTGATATCCTCCCGCTCCACCGGGTAGAAATAGGAGTTGTAGCAGTCGCGCGGGACCTGATACCCGTCCTTCTGGTCCCAGGCGGCAAATTTGACGCCGAGGTTCTCCGCAGGCACAAATTCCGTGTTGAAGCGATACCCGTAGAGACGGTTGGCCTCGCGATTCCGGTCATAGATTTTTTGGAGATTGCCACTGACCCACTCGATGTATTCCTCATTGCAGGAGGGATCGAGCCCGAGGTATTCGGCGGCCTCGACCAGACCGTTGACTCCGATGGTGAGGTATTGTTTTTCCGGAGTGATGAACCTGCCGCTGTAGATGGGCAGGAGACCGTGGTTGTTGAATTCATCCAGGATCGCCCTGCGGGCGGCGAGGTAACGGTGGATCTTGTCGACCTGTTCCCCGATGTCCCGGCCATCCTGCACGAGACGGTTGAAGTTGATGGTGATCACCTGCATGGACCCGGTCATCACTCCTCCTGCCCCGAGGGAGAATGAGAAGTCGTTCTCCTCGATGCCGCTGCGCAGGCGACAGCAACTGGAGAGGCTGTCGGCACTGTCGCTGCTGTAGATGAAGAACGAGTTTCCGCGACTGAGTTCCTCGCTGAGCATCGCGGCGAACTCGGGATCTCTGGGCTCTTCCCGGTCATGCACGAGGGCGGCGGTCACCACCGGAAAGGTGAGCAGGGCGCGTTTCCGCTCCTGGTTGAACCAATCGAGGAAAAACGCCTGCAAGCGCTTCAAGCTTTCCCAGCTCGGAACGGAGCCATCGGGAAAGACAAAGTTGCCGAAAAGGGCCTGGAAATAGATCTCGTCGTAGAGGGAGATGTTCCAGAAAACACTCTGGTAGCTGCGGGCTGCGGCGGGTTGATTCAGCGCGTAGACGACGTGCTGCAGGTGGTTCTCGATCAGGTCGCGATGGTTGTCGAGATAGTCGTCTCCGTAGTCCTTGCGGGCGAAATAATCGAAAACATTGAGAAACTCGACGGTGGCGCAGGCTCCCGCGAGGTTGGCACTGAGGGCAAACACCAGATTGATAAAACTGCCACAGAAACTGGAGAGGTGTTTGGGTGCCTTGCTCTCTCCGCCCAGCGAGACCAGTCCGTCCTGCAGCATGGGGTAGAGACTGACGCTGGCGCAGTAGGGCATGAACGGCGAGGTCTCGTCGTGGGTGTAGATTTCGTGATTCTCGAGTTGTCGGATGTATTCATCGGCTGTCGCCCGATCAAACAGTTCTTCCAGTTTCCGGGTCATGAGTTCGCGGTGGATCCGGATATTGGTCTTCTTGTGGATCTCGGTGGCGAGCACGGCGGAGTTCTTGCTGCTGACGTTGGCATTCGCATCGACAGCACTGGCGTCGGCGGAGTTTCCCGCTTTCAGATAGCGGTCGATGAAGTCGAGGTATTGATTCATGGGTCGGGTTGTTGTGGGGTGGGTTGTGCTTGTTGTTGGACTCGGGGATTGGTCGGAATCCGGGGTTTCCGGAAAGGGAGAAATCGGGGGAGACGCAGGCGGTGCGCACGGGCCTCTGTCTGCGGTCGTGCCTCCGGTGCAGCGATGGATCAGGCGAAAGAAAGCTCCGGCGTGAGGATCCCCTCGCGGGGGCGCTGCGCGGGTCGTACGGGTTTCGGGAGGGGCTCGGGAGTTCGGGAGGGCGCGGCGTGCCGCTGAAACTCGGCGGTCAGGTCGCGCCCCGTCCGCAGGTCGAGAAAGCGCTGGTTGGTGCCAGGGGTGTCCAGGCCGCCCAACTCGGGCACAAAGGGACCCAATTTCAGAAAATCGAGTTCGACGGCAATCGCGTCGTCGATGGAGGTTCCGCCCGTGTAGAGGCAGGTTCGGTAGCCCTGGGCGCGAGCGTCGCGCAAGCGCGCAATCAATTCCTCGGGCTCCCATTCCCCGCCGAGGAAACAGACGCAGGTCGCCAGCCCGTGGTATCGGCTCAGTTTGGAGACAAAATCAGCTGCCTCGAGTAGACGCCCCGCCACCGGCGACCGCAGGTCCGCCGAATGGCATCCATGACAACGCAAGGGGCACCCCGTGATCGTGAAAATCAACGAGATTTCTCCCGGCACCTCCAATGGCCCAACGTGGTAACAAGCGTAGCGCATGGCGTGTTTTCGGATTTTATTAAGATGTCTTAAGGAGCCTCA
>CALDKL010000778.1 GCA_937898895.1 uncultured Verrucomicrobiae bacterium
CCGTCTCTGCGGAGTACTCTTCCTTCCCAACAATGCGCAATTCGCTCTTATTAAGCAATCCATATTTCTAAAAAATACGAAATTTATCTCAGCCCTCGCCATTCGCACCTTTTCCGATCCCTCATGTCCGTCTCCAAACCCCATTGCGCCCTGGTGATCCTCGGGCACGGTTCCACGGAAAACCCCGATTCATCCCAGCCTTGTTGGGATCACGCGGAGGCGATTGCGGCTTCCGGGCAGTTCGGAGGGGTGTATTGCGCCTTCTGGAAAGAGGAGCCCAGCTTCCGCCAGGTCTGGCCGATGATCGAAGAGGAGGAAGTCTATCTCGTTCCGAACTTTATCAGCGAAGGGTATTTCACCCGTCAGGTCCTGCCCCGCGAACTGGAGCTGACGGGTCACACCACCCTCCGGGACGGCAGACGGCTCCACTACTGCGACCCCGTCGGCATTCATCCGGCCATGGCCAGTCTGCTCACGAAGCGGGCCACGGAGATCCTCGATCCGGGAATCCGGGCGGAGGAAAGCTCCCTCATCATCGTCGGCCACGGGACAGGCCTCGACCCAAAGTCCACCGAAGCCGTGAAAGCCCAGGTCGCCGCGATCCGGGAGTCGGGGGCTCCCTTCGCCCGCGTCCTCGATGCCTATATGGAGGAGGCCCCCTTTGTGGCGGACTGGAGGACCCTGACAGATACCCCCAACGTCATCGTCGTGCCCTTCTTCATCGCCGACGGACTTCACAGTTATCAGGACATCCCCGTGTTGCTCGGAATCGAGGGCGAGCCCTCCGCCGCCGCGAGCCAAAGAGAGGTCTTTCGGCTCAATCCCCACCGCATCGCCGACCGCACCCTCTACTACACGTCCGCAATCGGGACGGATCCATCGCTCGCGGAGATCCTTGTGGATCAGGTTGCCTATTTCGACTCACACTACCGCGCATGAGCCTCGCCGACCAGCTCGAGTCCCTGCTGCCGCCCGGCCGACACCTTTCCTTTGGGGAGTTGACCCTCTGCCGTCACGAGGACGGCACCTTCGAAGCCCGTCATTCCGTTCCGGATGCCGCTGAGGCAGCCCTCGCCGAGATCCACTCGGTTCGCGATCTCCGTGAACTCGCGAAATACGATGCCGCCGGAAACTACCGCCCTCTCAAGACCGCTCCGGGCCTTGTCGCCGGCTGGCGGACGGAGACCCGCTCTCCCTCGGAGTTCCTGAAGCGACTCGACGCGATTTATCCTGCGCTCTTCGCCACCTGGATCGCCTTTCAGCGCGGGCAAATCACCGCCGTCCCCCTGCGCCGCACCTTGAACCGTCAGACCGGAATGTATCGACTGGTCGGCACCATCACGTCGGAAATGGCGGAGCGAATCCGCCGGGAACTCTGCCAACCCGGTTGCCTCCGCCAGATCACCTGGCCGAACGAAGAAAATGATCCTCCAGCGAATCAGATCGAGCCAGCGGATCGCATTCCCCTGCTCTGCAGCGAAGCCTGCACCTTTGCCGTGAATCGCGCTCGGGAATTGGCCAAAACTGTTCCCAAAACCCGAATCGATCCTCCCGGACCGGACGGCGACTGAGCCTGACTCCTCCTCCTGCCGCAGAAATGCGTTTCCGCTCCAGGATCAGTTGCTCGCGTCAACTCCGCGCCAAAAACGGCTTGAATCCCGGTCTGTTTTCGGGTCGCCGGACGGGATTTCTTTTTCCGACAGTCTCTCGGCGTGACCGTCAAGGAAAGCCACGATCGCTTTTCCCCCATCCCACCTCCGCTCAATCGTGTCGACGATCTCCTGGCGATTTTCGTGCTTCACGATATTGCTCTCGATGTTGTCAATGTAGAGCATCGCTCGCGGCGCAAAGACGAGATTGGAAAGGGTCTTCTCGGTCAGCCAGGGATCGGAGGATTCGACCTGGTCGTAGATCCTGTCATACTGCAGGTTGGCGTTCATCGCGTAACTGTGTTTGTGCCAGTCTTTCTCCAGGGGATTCTTCTTGACCGAACGCGTGCTCTCAAAAAAGGTTCCTTTCAGGTGTTCCCCATCCTCGGTGACATTGACCGAAGTCGCCCCTCCGCTCTTTTCGGAATCCTCCTTCAGGTAAATTTGCGCAAACACCACCCCGTCGAGCCAGAGACCGGATTCGGAGAGATTGTAGAACTCCGGGAAATAGTCATCGGGACTCACCCCTGGAGGCGGTTTCATCCCGCCGGGATACTGCGGAGAGGGAATCTTGCTGCCGTTTTCCGCCGCCCAGTTCAGGGTTGATATGGCGATCTCGCGAAGACCGGCCGTGGATTTCATGGCCTCGGCGATCTCCTTCGCCTTGCTCAGACCCGGCACCAGCAGGGCAATCAGGGTGACGATAATGGCGACGACAACCATCAATTCGACCAGGGTCATGCCCTGTTTGCAACGGCCCTTACGGCTGGAAAAAACGCTCTTCATGGGGGATTTGGGCAGGCAGGGACGTATCCTACGGGCGTTCCCGTCTGCGCTCTCCGCCATCGTAACGAATCGGTGAAAGGAGGGTCAAGATGGAAAATGAGCGGACGACGAGATTTTCCTGTTCTGAACTCACATCCTCGGAGTGACCCGACTGCGCCTCACCCATTCCCGAGCCCCTTCCTCACGCGACCACCCCTGTCGGAAAATGTTCACGAGAATCCCGACGGCAAACAGTCCCATGACCAGGGCCGAACCGCCATAGCTGATAAAAGGCAGGGCAATGCCCTTGTTGGGAAGAATCGAGGTGGTGACTCCGATATTCACGAATGCCTGGAAAGCGACAAATCCCACCAGGCCGACTGCCAGCAACGCACCAAACCGATCCGGTGCATGGAACGCAATGACAAACCCACACACCGCAATCGTGAGGTAGGCGAGGACCACGAGGAGCGTGCAGACCAGGCCCATTTCTTCCCCGATCATGGGAAAAATGAAGTCCGTCTGGGCGAAGGGCATGTAGAGCATCTTGAGACGACCTTCCCCGATGCCGCGGCCCGTCATGCCGCCGGAGCCAAGCGCCATGAGGGAGATCCATTGCTGAAAGCCCGCCCCGAGTCGGTGTTCCTCGGGATCGAGGAAGGCCATGATCCGCTCCATCCGGTTGGGAGCATAGCTCAGCATCCCGATAAATCCGATCACGGCAGCGAGAACAAGGCTCGAGAGGTACTTCCAATCCGTCCCCGCCACAAAGAGAACGAGGAAGGCCGTTGCCGCGATCACCGCCGTCGTTCCAATGTCGACCTCGAAGAGCACCAGTGCCATCGGCATCGCACAGACGCAGAGCGGCAGGAGAAAGCCCCGCACCGGATCCTTGCCGCAGTCCGGATGCCGCGAGAACCAGTAGGCCAGAAAAACCACCACCGCGATTTTCGCCATCTCCGAAGGCTGAATTCGCACCGGTCCCGCTCCGATCCAGCGCTGCTCCCCGTTGACCTCCAGCCCGATCCCCGGCGCGAAACACAGGGCCAGGAAAAGGCAGACCGCACCCAGGATCGTCCAGACATGCTTCTTCCAGAACCGATAATCAATCAACGCCGCTGCCCAGAGTGCTCCCAGTCCGATCACCAGTGACACCCCCTGGCGTTTCGCTTCACGGTAGCCGTCGATCTCCGATGCCTGTGCGCTGAAGACGCAGGTGCTCACCAGCATGACGAAACCGACGATGACGAGGAACGACACCGAGGAGAGGAGGAGAAAGACGCTTTTGCGATGCATGGGAGATCGAAGCGAGAGGGTCGAGTCAGGGAGCAAAGAGGGTCAGTTCGAAGAAGGGATGCGGAGCTTCTGGCCAATCTGGAGCGACTGCGCGTTGGAGATGCCGTTGGCGGACATGAGCTTGTTGAAGGGCACGCTGAACTGCCGTGCGATCGCCCAGGGCGTGTCGCCAGCCTTCACGGTGTACTCCGAAGACTTCGTCGGTGCGGGAGCAGCCGACGGCGCAGCGGCCGCCCCGACCACCGGTGTCGCCACTGTTGCCGCCTTTGTGGAAGGGGCCGACGCCTCCTTCCCGGGCACCATCAGCCAGCGTCCCGGATACAGTTCGTTGTCCGAGAGAATCGAGTTCTTTGCGCGGAGTGCCTCGGGGGAGACGCCCAGTGATTTGGCAATCTCCGGCAAGGTGTCGCCCGCCTGGACTTTGTATTGTTCTCCCTTCGACGGATCGCGCCGGAGCGGGGCGGGAGGTGCCTGGCGAGCCGGAGCTTCCATCACCGGCTGGGCCACGGGAGTGGCGGGCACCTGTGCCGCCGTTTCTCGAGCACGCTGCTCCACCTCCTCCATCTCCTGGTAAGCCGAACTGATCTTTACCGCGCTCGTGGCCGAGGCCTTGTCGACCATCTTGAAGGCAAAGATCCCGCCCACAGCGATGGCATGGAGGAGGATGACCACTGCGAAAATCCGGGTGAGCCGGACATCGGGGGTGTCGAGATACCAATCCTGCTCCTCGGTGA
>CALDKL010000779.1 GCA_937898895.1 uncultured Verrucomicrobiae bacterium
GGTCCGCCCCAGTGGCGGATCGAGTACCTACAATGACTACCTGTGCGAGCGTCGTGCCGCCGAAGTGAGTCGTCTCCTAGGTGAAAGGGGGGTCAATCCCGGCATTCTCCGGCTCGATAGACTCGATTCGCGCTCTCCGATCGATTCGGGAGAAGTGCGCCTCACCCTTGTCACCCCTCCCCCGTCCTCCCTTCCACCTGCGGAGGCGACCGCCAATGGGCCAGGCTCCGCACCGCCTCTTCCCTGAAAACAGAAAGCCCGGCCCCTTGCGGGACCGGGTTTCTTGACCACTCAACTTTGCCTCCCAACAATCTCGGGAATTGAGACGGAGACAAATTCGTTTCTCTTGATCAACCCCCTCAGCGGTTCGCAACCTCGCCCGTCTTGTGATAGGCGTTGTATTTCGAGGTTGGGACGATGATCTCATCGCCGGGACGAATGATCGTGCTGCTGCCCAGGTTGTTGATGCGCTGCAGTTCGGCCATCGTCGTGAAAAAGTCGCGGGCGAGGGCGTAGAGATTATCGCCGTTCGCTACCGAATAGTAGCCATAGGTCTCGCTCTTGTTGAGGAGAGGATTGTCATACTCAAACCCGGTTGCCTGTCCTGCCTTCGGCGACGGGGCCGGAGCTGTCGGATTTGAGGCCGTTGCGGTAGCCGCCTTCACCGAAGGGATCTTCAGACTTTGCCCCAGGCTGATCGTGTCGCTGCGAAGACCATTCGCCGACTTCAGACTCTCCACCGTCGTGTTGTACTTCTTCGCGAGGGAAGTGAGCGTGTCCCCCTTTGCCACCTTGTGCGTCGTCGTGGTCGCCGGAGCCGGCTTCTTCGTTTCGCCCACCACGATGGCCTCCTTCTTCACCGGCGTCGGCGGGGTCGTCTCGACCACAGCATTCTCCTTCGCAGCCGGAGTGGGTGCAGGAGCCGGAGATGCAGCACTTCCCGGAATCAGGAGAGTCTCCCCGATATAGATGGGCTGACCTTCGCTGAGGCGATTCGCCTCCAGGAGGGATTTGCGCTCAACCGCGAACTTCGACGCAATCTTGCCGAGAGTATCCCCATCCTGGATCACGTAGGTCTGGCTCGGCCCAACAGGACCCGCGGGAGACTGCGGGGCTGGCGCAGGGGCTGGCGCAGGGGCTGGCGCTGCGGAACTCACCGCCGACACTCCGTTGGTTGCCTCGATTGTGGCAGCATTGTTGTAGGTGTAGTCACTGCCTTTCTCTCCCATCGCCTTTTCGATGGAGATCAAGCGCGACTCGATTGTGCCGAGGCGGGATTCGAGAGACTGCAGGGTCGGCTCGACAGCGCCCGCTGTCTGATGAATCAACACAGAAGCCGTCAGAGTGGTCAGGGTGGTCGCAATTCGGTTCATGATGGAAAGTTTAGAAGGTTCCGAAGATCAAATCAAGATAAAATTTAATATTTCAGTAATTATTTTGAAAATTCACACCTGAATATTATGGGTGATCCGGTTTTTTAAGAAATTCCCCCATTCTTTTTGAGATCTCCCACCAGGTTTTTGCTTTCCTGCCTGTGCCAAAAGGATCCCTAAATCTCCCAGGGTTGACCCGTGCATTTCCGCCCGCTACGAATGGAGCATGAAGATCACCTTTTGCGGAGCGGCGGAAACAACGACGGGATCCCAACACCTCCTCGAGATCAACGGCTCGCGCATCCTGCTCGACTGCGGACTCTACCAGGGGCGTCGGGCCGAAGCGAATGATCGGAACCGAAAATTCCTCTTCGATCCCGCCTCGGTCGATGCTGTGATTCTCTCCCACGCCCACATCGACCACAGTGGAAACCTTCCTTCGCTGACCCGCGACGGCTTCAAGGGAAATATCTACTCCACCTTCGCCACCCGCGACCTCTGTCAGATCATGCTCGCCGACGCCGCGCACATCCA
>CALDKL010000780.1 GCA_937898895.1 uncultured Verrucomicrobiae bacterium
AAAACGTCGCGTCGGACTCGGAGAAATGGCCTCGGAGACACTCGACGAGCTTTCCGGCATCACCTTCCGGACCTACGTCGAACCCTTCGAGATCGACAACGGCGAAGGGGATGCCCTCGCCGACCTCTACAAGCTGACGGCCGAGGCGAACTTCCTCGACGACGGAGGGGAGCAGGTCGAGAAGGCGGAGTTGATCGTCTATGTCAAGGAAGAGAAATGAATCCTGACAAATCTACACAACGCAGGGGAGACGAAGGGTTCTCCCTCTTCGAGATCGCGGTGGCCCTCACCATCCTCGGACTCATCTCGGGTGCGATTTTCTCGATTCTCTGGCAGGCCGGAGAGACGGCTTCGGAGGTCCGCGAACTCGACCGCCGCGAGGAGGAGGTGGCACGCTTTATCCACCTTCTCCGTGAGACGATCGAGCACCTTCCCGAGGAAGGCACTCTCACCATGACCCCGGCGGAGGAGACCGCCTCGGGGTTTCCGGAATTGAAGATCGGGAACAGCTCCACCGCCTTCACCTTTGGTGAAATCGTCGGCAGCGCCGAGGAATGCATCCTCTCGCTGCGACCTGGGGCGGCGACGCCGGAGGGCGAGCCGACTTTCGATCTCGCCATCAGCCGCGCCGAGTTTGCGCCCGAGGATACGACGGGTTCGGGCATGGCCCTGCGGGTGAGCGAGGAGGATTTTCTCCAGGCCGACGAGGAAGGCCGCTACTGGATGCCGCTGCTCGGCGGAGTGACTGCGGCGAGCTGGGCGTATTGGGACAAAGAGAAGAAAACCTGGCTCGATGAATGGACGGACGATTCGCGGATGCCTCCGCTGCTCGCGTTTTCCATCGACGATACCTACCGACCGGTGCCCCTGCGCATCGTGTTGGAAGTGCCCGAGCAGGTTTCCAATCCTCCGGCGGAAAACAACTCCTCGGGCGGCACGTCAAGCAATTCCTCGAACTCCTCGAATTCGTCGAGTGGAGGCGGCGACAAGAACAGTTCCGGAAGCCGACCGGGCAAAGGCGAAGGCCGACCGGGCAAAGGGGAAGGTCGGCCAGGCGGCGGCGAGGGCCGACCGGGAAGTGGACCGGGAGGACCCCGACCCGGCGGAGGGGACGCGGGTGGCGGCAATCCCGGCGGCGGAGGAAACAGCGGAGGAAGCGGGCGAGGTGGAAGATGAAATTGTTTGCCCCATCAGCGCGTCGTTCTCGTGGCATGGCCTTGCTTCTTGCCCTCGTTGCGATCCTGGCTCTCTCCATGATCGCGGCGGGGCTCTACGAGTCTTCGCAGTCCTCGTGGGAGGAGAACACGCTCGACCGCGCCCGCTATCAGGCTGGCATTCTGGCCGAGAGTGGTCTTTCCATCGCCCTGCACCCTGACATTGAACCAGGAGATGTCGCCCTGCACCACGAACTCGCTCCGGGCCGCAGTTGGGAGGTGCGCATCACGAGCGAGGGCGGTCGTTTTCCCGTCAACAGCATGGGCGAGGAACGGCTCCGCCGCGCCGTGGTCGAGATGTTCGTGCTCTGGGGGCTCGATGCCGCCACCGCGAGCCATGCCGCCGACTCCATCGCCGATTGGATCGACGACAATTCCGATCCCCTTCCCAACGGGGCGGAGAACAACTGGTATGCGAGCGTGAAGTACCCGCAGTTTCCGCCGAATGCCGACATCACCTCGCTCGAGGAACTGGTCTTCGTCTCCGGCATGGACGAGGTCGAAACGATCCAGCCATTCTGGCGCGACTTCTTCACGATCCGTTCCGATGCTCTCATCGACTTCAACGCCGCATCCCGCGAACTCATCCAGGCACTCACCGGGGCGACAGCCGACTCGGCGGCGAACTTCATTGCGGTGCGCAATGGCGACGACGGAATCGAAGGCACCGTCGACGACTACACCTTCGGCGATCTCGGAGAGGTCCAGTCGCTCCTCGGCATGTCGGACACCGAATGGGAAGAGATCTCCGCTTTTGTCACCGTCGCGGGAACCGTCAAGCGGATCGAGAGCAGGGGAAAGGTGGGGGATTTCACCGAAACGCGGGTGATTCTCGCCGAGGAGGTGACGGAGAACAACCGCACTACGCTCCGTCCGCTGGCACGATTTCGGGAATGAGCGTAGCTTGTCGGCTCAGCCTTCCATGAGGATCGATATCGTCACCATTTTTCCCGAGATCGCGCAAGGACCGCTCGGCACCAGCATCATCGGGCGGGCCGTTGAGTCGGGGCGCGTCGATATCCGCTGCCACGACCTTCGCAATTACACCACGGATCGCCACCGCCAGGTCGACGACATGCCCTACGGCGGAGGGCCGGGCATGGTGATGAAGCCCGAACCTTTCTTTGCCGCAGTCGCCGATCTGAAGACGGAAGACGCCTGGGTTGTCCTCCTCACTCCGCAGGGCAGACCCTTCCGCCAGTCCCGCGCCATCGATCTGGCGGGAAAGCGTCACCTCATTTTTCTCTGCGGTCACTACGAGGGCGTCGATCATCGGGTCGTCGAGGGGCTCGTCGACGAAGAGCTTTCGATCGGTGATTATGTGCTGACCAACGGCACCCTTGCTGCGGCCGTGGTCGTCGATGCCGTGGTGCGGTTGTTGCCGGGAGTGCTCGGCGATGAGAAATCCGCCGAGGAGGAGTCTTTTTCCGGCGAGGGTCGCCTGCTCGAGGCTCCGCACTACACACGCCCCGCCGAGTTTGCGGGCCGGGTCGTGCCTTCGGTGCTGTTGTCAGGAAATCACGGAGCCATTGCGGAATGGCGTCGCGATCAGGCGAGGGAGCGCACCCGTGTGAATCGGCCGGACTTGCTTGGGGATCTGTAGGATTGGATCAATCGAGGATCGGTGCTCCGCCTTCACACGCCTGCAGGATTCCGGATGCCTTGTGCAGGGTCTCCTCCCACTCTTTCGCGGGAATCGAATCGGCGACGATACCGGCTCCGACGTGGAAATGAAGTTCGTTCGCTTCCGCGACGAGGGTGCGGATCGCGATGTTGAAGCGGCTCTCTCCGTTGAAGCCGAAACAGCCGATCGCGCCGGTGTAGAGTCCTCGCGGCAGGGACTCGAGTTCGGCGATGATCTCGCGGGCACGTCTTTTCGGCGCACCCGTGATGCTGCCGCCCGGAAAGCAGGCGCGCAGGGCCGAGAGGTGGTCCGTGTCGTCGCGCAGGGTGCCCTCGACGGTGGAGACGAGATGGAACACCTGGGCATATCGCTCGAGTTTCAACATCTCCGTCACCGTGACGGACCCATACTCGCAGACCTGACCCAGGTCGTTGCGTTCGAGGTCGGTGATCATGACAAGCTCGGCGATCTCCTTCGGTGAGGTGATGAGGTCGTAGGCCGAACGTTCGTCCCGTTCCCGATCGCGAAAGCGGGGGCGCGTGCCTTTGATCGGTCGCGTCTGGATGGTGCGGCCGCTCATGCGCAGGAACTGCTCGGGCGAAGTAGAGAGCACCGTGCGCCCCTCGAGGGATAGGTAGGCGGAAAAGGGAGCGGGAGAGACCTCGCGCAGCCGACGATAGAGCGCGAAAGGGTCGAGGCCGACGGGAGCCGCCGCCGTGAATCGGTGGGAAAGGTTCACCTGATAGATGTCGCCCGCAGCGATGTAGTCCCGGGCGCACTCGACCCGATCGCAGAAGGCGGCGCGGTCCATCCCCGACCGAAATGCGAGCGAGGGAATTTTGGCGGGGGCGGATTCATCTCTCTGCGCGAGCCAGTGTGCCGAGAGCGTGCCGTTTTCCCTCCACGTCTCGAGCCGGTGATCGTAGACGAGAAATTCGTGGTATTCTCCGAAGAGAAAATCACCCTCGAAGCAGATCGTGCCATACAGACCGGCACCGGGAAAACCGAGGTCGGGGGTGCTTTCCTCGGGGGAGCGGTTTTCGGCGAGGATTTGGTGGAGCCTGACAAAGTCCTCTTCCACGAAGAGATTGCCCCTCACCACCGAACGCGGACGCGCCGTGATCAGGGAGAAGCGGGCCGCGCCGGGTCTCCCGTGGAACTCCTCCTCAGTCGAGGAGGCGTCGAGGAAAACAAAACCGGGCAGGTGGCAGAGTCCGGTCGCGAGCGACACCGGCGCAAAGCCGTGAAGAAAGGGGAGGAGTTTCGGGTCGGAGCCGGACATGCCGCGCGAAAGCGGGGAACAAACGCAGGTTTCAGGGCAACTCCAGCAAAATCGTGGCGTCCGGGATCGATCCCTCCCCAAAACCTTCCCTTTCCCTTTTCCGAAAACCGTGTATCGTCCCCGCCCACCCGACCGAGTCCTTCTGCTGTGACGGGTGATTCATTCCACCCGTCTCTTGCTGTGAACCACACCACTTTCTCCGCCCTCGGCCTGCCCGAGCCGCTTCTCGCTGCCGTCGAACAACTGGGATACGAGGAACCCTCGCACATCCAGGCCGCCTCGATCCCACTCGCCCTCGAGGGCAAGGATCTCATCGGTCTCTCCGAAACCGGGTCCGGCAAAACAGCCGCCTTTGGTCTCGCCGGCCTCGCCCGGATTGATTGGGACAATCCCGATCCGCAAATGCTCGTGATCTGCCCGACTCGGGAACTCGCCGTGCAGGTCTGTGCCGAGGTCCAACGCCTCGGCGCGAAACTTCCCCGACTCCGCTGTGTCGCCATCTACGGCGGAGCCCCCATCGACCGTCAGATCCGCGCCCTCCATCAGGGGGTGCAGGTCGTTGTCGGAACTCCGGGGCGCCTCATCGACCACGTCGAGCGCGGCACACTGCGTCTCGATTCCATCCGCATCACCGTGCTCGACGAGGCCGACCGCATGCTCGACATGGGATTCGCGGACGAGATGGAAGCCCTCCTCCGGGCCCTGCCGACGGAGCGCCAGACGCTTTTTTTCTCGGCGACGATGAACGACGAAGTCAGTCGCATCATCCAGCGCCACGGAAACAATCCCCAGCTCGTCCAGATCGAACGCGAGAGCCTCACGGTGGAGTCGATCGAACAGGTTTGTTACGAGGCCCGCCAGCGTTCGCGCATCGAACTGATCTCGCGCATCGTCGATCTCGAGCAGCCGCGCCTTTCGATCATTTTTTGCAACACAAAACGCGCCGTCGACGAGTGTACCGAGGAACTCCTTGCCCGCGGTTACTCCGCAGACCGACTCCACGGCGACATTGCCCAGACCATGCGCGAACGTGTCCTGCGGCTCTTCCGCGAAGGTACCGTCGAGATTCTCGTTGCCACCGACGTCGCCGCTCGCGGTATCGACATCAGCGACATTGACCTCGTTTTCAACTACGAGCTGCCCCAGGACCCCGAGGATTACGTTCACCGCATCGGTCGGACGGGTCGGGCCGGCCGTTCGGGAAAAGCGGTTTCCTTCATCCACGGGCGCGACCTCTACCGCATCCGGACGATCGAGCGCTATACCCGCCAGCCCATCGTCCGGGCCGAGATTCCTTCGGTGGCCGAAGTCGAGAATCGACTCGCCGAGCAGTTGCTGGAGACGGTCCGCGAGCGACTCGCGGAGGGACCGAACGAAAAGGCCATCGCCGTGCTGACTCCACTGCAGGAAGAGGGATTCGATTGGTCTGTGATCGCCGCCACCCTGATGACCCTGCTCCGCGAGACCACCGGACGGGAAGGTGAAGAGATCGCCGAGGATCGTCAGCCGGGTCCAAATGATCGGCGCGAGCGTCGGCCGCGAGGCGATGATTCGCGAGGAGAGCGATCCGATTCCTCCGAACGTCAGGAAGGACCGAATTGGGAACCGCGCGAACCGAGGGAAGGGCGGCGCGAGCGCGACTTCGAGCGCAAGCCACGCCCCCAGCACGGAGACGCCGCGGAGGAGGGAATGGTGAAGCTGTTCCTCAGCCTCGGAAAAAATCAGCGCATCAATCCTGGAGACATCGTCGGCATGTTGCACAACGAATGCCACCTCGAGCGGGGTACGGTGGGCCGCATCCAGTTGTTCCCGAATTTCAGTCTCGTCGAAGTGGCCCAGGTAGCGGCTTCCAGAGCGATCCAACACGCCCCAGGTTCCACTCATCACGGATTGACCTT
>CALDKL010000781.1 GCA_937898895.1 uncultured Verrucomicrobiae bacterium
AGGAAGGGGGCATGGCGGCATGGGGTGGCGGGATGCGCCGCGTCATCGTGCCGGTGTGCCAATGTTCGAGCACACGTCCCGTGCAGAGCCAGAACGGAAATTCCGAATCCGGCTCCTCGGCGGCCTTCTCTGCGGGAGCGAACCAGATGAGCGCTTTGTCATCCTTCGTCACGGAATGATAGAACTGGATCTCCGTGCCCTTCTTCACATAGGGATCGTCGAACTCGCTGAAGCGGAATCTCGTCTCCCGCCAGGAGCCGTCCGGTTGCTGCACCACGGGCCAGCGCAGGCCTCGCGCCTTCACATACTCGTCGTAGGGTGCCAGATCTTTGTGTTTGGAACGGCTGAATTGACGGTATTCCTCGAAGAGAATCTTGTCCACGTTGAGATCGTAGTAGCGCGGCCACTCCCACACCGGCACCTCTTCCCCCCGGTCATTGCGGAAGGCGAACAGAAACCGTCCTTCCTTGTCCTTCATCCCGGCATGACCGAGATCGTGCAGGCGACGGGCCACGGCCACGATCTGCCAGCAGTCATCCCGTGCCTCGCCGGGTGGCTTTACCATGCGGAACCACTGCTGGGTGCGTCGCTCGCTGTTGCCGAACATTCCGTTCTTCTCCACCCACATCGCAGAAGGCAACACGAGGTCCGCCAGTTCCGTCGTGGCGGTACGGTAGACATCGGACACGATGAGGAATTTGTCGGGCTGCCCGGCCTTTGCTTTGAAGAGCTTGTGCAGGTTCGGGAGAGACTGGCCCGGATTGGTCACCTGCACCCAGAGCGTGCGAATGTCTCCCCCCTGGTCTGCGGGAGTGCAGAACTTCTCCCACATCAGCACGGTGTGATGCCCGATCTCCGGGCGAATGCGACCTTCGGGCACATTCCAGATCGCTTCGGCTTCACGTCGATGCCCCTCGTTTTGAATGAGCCGTCCCCCGGGAAGAAAATGACACATCGTGCCCACCTCTCGAGCCGTGCCGCAGGCACTGGGTTGGCCAGTGAGCGAGGTCGGTGCGTCGCCGGGACGACCAAAATGACCGCTGAGAAGATGGATGCCGTGACAGAGGCGGTTCGCATTCGTTCCCCGGCTGTGTTGATTGAATCCCATACACCACGTCGAGGTGATGCGGAGATCCCCGTTCGCGAAGAGATCCCCGAGGAGGCGGATTTTTTCCGCAGGTACCCCGCTGAGTTTCTCGACGTGCTCCGGCGTGTAGGGCTCCAGCGCCGCCTTGTATTCCTCGAAGCTCATCGCCTCCCCTTGCAGCGGCGCGGAAGGTGCGGATGCCGGATCCTTTGGCGCCTTGCGAAAATTGCAGAATTTCTCCACAAACTTTGGGTCGAAGGCGTTCTTCCTGATCAGGAGGTGGGCGATGCCGTTCATGATCGCCAGATCACTGTGCGGACGGAACTCAAGATAGTGATCGCAAAACTCCGTCGTGCGCGTGCGGCGCGTACCGATGTCGATGAGGGTGACCTTCTGTCCCCTGGTGCGACGATCAAGCACCCGGCTGAAGAGCACCGGATGCATCTCTGCCATGTTGTTTCCCCACATGATGAGCACATCGCAACGGTCGAGATCATCGTAACAGCCAGCGGGTTCGTCCACGCCATACACGCTGAGGAAACCCGTGACCGCACTCGCCATACAGAGCCGGGCATTCGGGTCGATGTGATTGCTGGAGAGACCCGCCTTGATGAACTTGTTCGCCGCGTAGCCTTCCGGGATCGTCCACTGTCCGCTGCCATAGATCGCGAACTGATCCGGCGCGGCGAGGATCTTCTGCGAGATCGTCTCGATGGCCTCCTCCCACGAAATCGGCTCGAGCACTCCGTTGCGTCTCAGGAGCGGCTGGGTGAGCCGATCCCTCCCATACAGGGCCAGGCCCACATGATACCCCTTCACGCAGAGCAGTCCCTTGTTCACCTCCGCGAGTTGATCGCCTTCGATGGCTACGACACGATCATTTTTCACACCGACCCGGACGTGACAGCCCGTGCCACAGAACCGGCAGGGGGCCTTGTCCCAGACGATGCCATCATTGGTGGCCACCGCCGGTGAGGGAGTGTTCCCCGCTCGCGACCTGGCGACGGACGAGGCAGCCGCGAGGGCGGCAAGGCGATTGAATTCGCGGCGCGGAATCATAGGGCGGACAACAGGGTAGAGTCAATCATCGAAGAGTCTTCAAAGTTCACATGCACCACATCGACGAAGGCGACGCCCGGCAATCCGGCGATCCAGTCGTGCAGTTCCCGCAAGGCTTCATCGGTTTCGGCTTCTGCGGCCACGGGAAGCCACCGCCCCTCGGCGGCCCCGGGAAACACCGTCCCTTTCGCCGAAAGTCGCTCGGCCAGACCATCACAGGCTTCGGAAGATTCGAGACTGATGAGGAGACCGACGGAGATCATCTTGCGGGGTTTCTATTCAATCCTCCCACCGCTCCGGCTTGAAACCCGAAATCGACTCAAAGGACTGTCTTCCTGCCTCTTTGACCATGAGACAGTATTCCGCGAAATCACAGGTGCCTCAAGCATAGATCCTATTTTTTCGCAAAAAACCTCATCGCTTTCTCCCTCTTGCGCTCCCTCTTGCGGGACAGACCCGGGAAGGCGCGACAAATCCCTCTCCCAACGAGCCTCACCGAGAACGACACGAAAGCCCCCCGATGGAAAAGATGCCATCGGGGGGCGAACGTAGGCAGAATGTGGTTTTGTCAGGACGGCTGGCGATTGGCCAGGGCCATCGCTGCCGGGAAGAGAACCGAATTCTCCAGGTGGATGTGCCGATGAAGATCCTCCTCCAGTTCGGCGAGTCCCGCATAGAGCGCACGGTAGGTGTTGCAGGCATCGCCGGGAGGTTCATATCCCCGCGTCATCTTCCGCAACTGCGCCAGATCGGCACCGGCGTCATCGTGCTCTCGCAGCATACAGGCAATCGGGCCATCGAGCGGCATCGCCTCGCCTCCCGCCGCCAGGACCTTGATGGCGGGGAAAAGCACCTGTTCCTCTTTCATCATGTGGCCATCGAGTTCCAGATAGAGGGAATTGAAGACTTCGTAGACACGGAGGAGCGTGGGCGTGTGCCCCCCGTGGACTGTGGCAACGCGGTGGGCCATCGCCTGCAGGCGCGGCAACTCACTTTTCAGAAAGGCGTGGTGCCGATTCACGATGTAGTCGGCGAGTTCGGGGATCGGAAGCTTTGCCGGATTCGTCGTGTTTTCGGACGGCTGCACCTCTTCGGCCTGGAGCTGTTCGATGACCGTATCGAGGGGGACGGACTTCCGGCGGCAGGCCTCGGTGAGAGTGGTGCCCCCCTGGCAACAGAAGTCAATGCCAAAGGATTGAAAGACGCGGGAACGACCGGGACGCTCAGCGACCAGCTCGCCGACAGTGCGTTCGGCAAGCGGTGTTCCAGGAGGGGTGACGATGATGGGATGTTTCATGGCGCGGATACTCTGGATCGATTCCGGACCTTTTCAAGAATTAAAGATGGTTTTTTCGTTTTTTCGGTTGCGGACCCCATTTTGGTCACTACGGTACCCCGTCATGAAGTGGGAACGAATCTCGTCCAAACGGCAGAATGTCCGATGGTTCATCAGCTTTCCCAGGGAGACGGAACTCCACCGCACGTCCCTTCCCGGGATCATTCCTTCGCTGGGGATTCTGCTCGCCGCAGCACTGCAATGCAGTCTCCCGGAAACTCTCCTCGCCGAAGATCCCGCAGCGTCGCCTCCCCCGCTGGCGGCTTCGACTCCCCCCTCTGCCAAACCCTCCCCTGCTCCGGCGAAGCAGAAACCGAAACCGAACGGAACGGGAATTGGAAAACAGAAACAGGCAGTGAAGGAGACTGCCGCAATCGCCACGACGCGACCGACTCCGGCAAGCCTCTTCGAAAGTCCGACTCCCCTGAAGACGCAAAGCACGATTGATCGGCTCGTGATGGAGCGGTTGCGGCCTCTCGGAGTGAGGCCAACCCTCTGTTCCGACGCCGTCTTTGTGCGCCGCGCCTATCTCGATGCCACCGGAGTGTTGCCCACCGCCGCCGAGGCGAAAGCCTTCATCAACGATCCTGACACGGACACCAAAAGAAAGCGCCTCATCGACCGACTTCTCGCGAGCGATGATTTTGCGATCTACTGGGGTATGAAGTGGGGCGACCTGCTCCGCATCAAGGCCGAGTTCCCCGTCAATCTCTGGCCCAACGCGGCCCAACTCTACCATCGATGGGTCGTCTCCTCGCTCCAGGAGAACAAGCCTTACGATCAATTCGTCCGCGAGATGCTGACCGCGAGCGGCAGCAATTTCCGCGTCGGTCCGGTCAACTTCTACCGTGCCATGTCCGACCGCAGCCCGGAGGGAATCGCCTCCATCGTCGCCCTCACCTTCCTGGGGATGCGGACCGAGTCGTGGCCCGCCGAGCGCCTCGCAGGGATGTCGGGTTTTTTCGCCCAGGTTGGCTACAAACCGACGAGCGAGTGGAAGGAGGAGTATGTCTTCTGGGATCCGGCGGGCACCCACACCATCGCCGGGAGCCTCGCCCCCGGCCGGGCCAAAATCGAAGAGATCGGCACTGCCGCCACCGACACCGCAGAGGCAAAACCCTTTCCATCCAGCGCGGTGTTTCCCGACGGAACCAAAGTCGCCCTCTCGCCGGATCGCGATCCCCGTGAGGTCTTCGCCGACTGGCTCCTCACCGCAGAGAATCCCTGGTTCGCCCGAAGCCTCTCCAACCGCGTCTGGTCGTGGCTCCTCGGGCGCGGCATTGTCCACGAAGCCGACGACTTGCGTCCTGACAATCCTCCCTCGAATCCCGAGTTACTCGCCTATCTCGAGCGGGAGTTCGTCGTCTCGAAATACAATCTGCACCATCTCTTCCGCCTGATTCTGAATTCGGAGACCTATCAGTTTTCCTCCCTCGCCAAATCCTCCAAACCCGAGGTGGCGGCCCAATTCGGGAGCTACCCGCTGCGACGGCTCGAAGCCGAAGTCCTCATCGACGCAATCAACGGCATCACCGGAACCTCGGAACTCTATACCAGCCCCATCCCCGAACCCTTCACCTATATCCCGCAGGGCCAGCCCTCGATTGCCATCGGAGACGGCAGTATCACGAGTCCTTTCCTCGCTCTCTTTGGTCGCTCCGCCCGGGCCACCGGGACAGAGGATGAGCGCCCCAATCAGGTAGTCTCCGCCCAATGGCTGCACCTGCTCAATTCCAGCCACATTCAGGAAAAGCTGGAAAAGGGTCCCGCACTGAAGGCCATCCTCCAACCAAAGCGACCGCCGCGCGAAAAGATCACGGATCTCTATCTCACGATCCTCTCGCGCTACCCCACGCCGGAGGAAGCCGCCCGGGCCAGAGAGTATTGTGGTGTCGGGTCCGATGGCAAGCCGGGGAAGGGTGCCAGGACGGAACACTGGGGCGATCTCGCCTGGGCTCTTCTCAACAGCAACGAATTTCTTTTCCGTCACTGATGCGACACAACCACGAACCCTCGCACGTATGAATTCCCTGGATCCCCTTCGTCAGCTCGCCTCCGATCCGAATCATCTCGGCCTCAGCCTCTGCCGGTCGATGGACCGCCGCGGCGTCCTCCAGGCCGGACTCTTCGGCACCCTCGGCATGACCGGCACGGCCCTGCTCGGCAAAGAAACCGAGAAACCCGCCCCTCCGTCCACCGGAAAACCCGGCACATCGGTTGCGCCCCGGGCGAATGCCAAGGCCCGCTCTGTCATCCAGATTTTCCTCTGGGGCGGCATGTCCCATTCCGACACATGGGATCCCAAGCCCGACGCGGGATACGACTACAACGGGCCGGTCAAAAAATTCCTGTCCACCAACGTGCCCGGCATCCAACTCGGCGAATGGTTCCCCAATCTCGCAAAACAGGCGGACAAGTATTCCCTGATCCGCAGCATGACGCACGGCAACAACGGCCATGAGACCGCTGCCTACCTCGTGCAGACCGCGCACGCCCCTGGCGACCGTCTCGCCTATCCCAGCGTCGGGGCGATCTTCGCCCTGATGAAGGCGAAGGAATACAAAGGTTCCCTGCCCCCTTACGTCGTCCTGACAAAACCCCAGGGGCGCTTTTCCGAAGAGGGCTTTCTCGGCGCAAAACTCAAACCCTTTGCCACCGGCGGCGACCCCAACGCCTCCCGTTTCGAGGTCGAGGGCATCGTCTCGCGCTATGTCAACGACGCCCGCCAGGAAGCCAGGCGTGACCTCGTGGCGAACCTCGACGCCCTGCGCAAGGCCGCCGGTGACGATCCCGTCATCCGCGCCTCCGAGGCGGCACGGACGGAGGCCTACGAGATGATCCTCGGAAAGGGGCGCGAAGTCTTCGATCTTTCGAAGGAAAAGCCCGAACTCCGCGAGCGCTACGGACGACACACCTTCGGTCAGGACTGTCTCGCCGCACGCCGCATGGTCGAGGCAGGCATACCCTACATCGTCATCAACTATCCGGGCGGATGGGACACGCACAGCAACCACTTCCAAACCATGGGCAGACAGGCTCCCGAGCTGGATCAGGGGCTCGCCGCGCTGCTCGCCGATCTGCACGACCGCGGAATGCTCGACACCACGCTGGTCTGGTGCTGCGGAGAATTCGGACGCGGCCCGAAGATCGACTGGCAGCCGCCCTGGAACGGGGGCCGCAATCACCACGGCAAGGTTTTCTCCGTGCTCGTGGCCGGGGGCGGCTTCAAGGGAGGTCAGGTGGTTGGTGCTTCCGACGCGAAAGCCGAGGAGGTCGCGGAGCGGCCCGTCTACCCCATCGATCTTCTCGGCAGCATCTACCAACTCGCCGGCATTGAGGGAAAAGCTCCCCTCCCCCACCCCATGGGACTCGAGGCCCACATTCTCCCCCAGGATGCCAAACCCGGCGAATCTGCGGGCCTGCTCACCGAAATCATGTGACCATGAAAACCGCACACGCCCTCTCATTGGTTGTTTTGTCAGGATTCCTTGGCATGCTTCCCGACCTCGCCGCCCAGGGTCGCCCCTACACCGGATTCGTCTATCCTGCCGGCGGACGTCAGGGGACGACCTTTGCGGTCAAGGCGGGGGGGCAGGGGCTCGCGTCCGTCACCGGCATCGAAGTGACCGGCGAGGGAGTCAGCGCCAAAGTCGTGAAATGCTACCGACGCATCGGGCCCCAGGAGGTTGCCCTGCTCAGCCAGCAGCTCAGGGCTCTCAAGAGCGAATCCAAACAGAAGGCGGAACGCGCCTCCCTGAAAAGCCCCACGCCGGGCGGCACGAAAGTCGATCCCAAGACCAACGAGATGATGATCCGGCGCGTGGAGGACCGAATCGAGGAATATTGCAATCGCCCCGCCAGCAACGCTCTCGCCGACCTCGTCTTTCTGGAGGTCACGATCGCCCCGAATGCCGCGCCGGGTCGACGGGAATTGCGCCTGGTGACGCGATCGGGAATCTCCAACCCGCTCGCCTTCCATGTGGGACAGTTCCCCGAAACGACTCGCAAACCCATGCTCACGGCTCCGTATCAGGTGCTGGGAAAGGAAGCACTGGCCCTGCGCCATCGCCCCGAAGAGGAAGCGGAAGTATCCGTCAAAGCCCCCTGCACGATGAACGGTCAGATCGCCTCGGGGGAGATCAACCGCTATCGCTTCACCGCTCGCAAGGGGCAAAAACTCGTCATCTCCGCCCTCGCACGGGATCTCATTCCCTTCCTCGCCGACGCCGTCCCCGGTTGGTTCCAGCCCGTCCTGACACTCTACGATGCCTCCGGCCGCGAGGTCGCCTATCAGGACGATTTCCGTTTCAAGCCGGATCCCGTGCTCCTCTTCGAGGTGCCCTCCGACGGGGAATACGTCGTCGCCATCAGCGATGCGATCCATCGGGGCCGCGAGGATTTCATCTACCGAATCACTCTCGGAGAAACTCCGTGTCTCACCGGCATCTTTCCCCTCGGTCGAAGAGCGGGGGCACTGATTCCCATTTCGACGGAGGGCTGGAATCTCCGGAGTGCCGAGGTCCTGGCACCTCCGGCAGATGCGGCACCGGGCCTCTTTTCGATCCGGGCGAAGGT
>CALDKL010000782.1 GCA_937898895.1 uncultured Verrucomicrobiae bacterium
ATCGGCGTTCTCGCCACAGTCGGCACCTGCGACAGCGGTGTCTACCCCCGCACCATCCAGAGCACCCTCGGTCGCGCCGGACGAGGGGTCGCCACCATCACCCAACAGGGCAGTCCCGATCTCGCGGCCGTCATTGAGGGGGATCCGTCGCGTCGCGCAACCGTCGCGCAACAGATCGCCACGGACGTGAGACACCTCGTTGAACGCCACCGCGCCACCCAGGATCTGCCAGAGGGGAAACCACTCACCTCCATCGTCCTTGGTTGCACTCATTTCCCACTCGTCGCATCGGAGATCGATGCCGCCTTTGCCTCCCTGCGCCGCGACCCCGATTTTGCCCCCTACATTGCCCCAACACGGCATTACGTCGACCCCGCCGCGTGGACTGCTCGCCAGCTTTTCCGCGAACTCGCCACGGCGAGACTGCGCCGACGCAGCGGCGATTCCGGCCCAACGGATCGGGATCAGTTTTTCCTCTCCGTGCCAGACCCGAACCTGTCGCGCGAGCGACTCAACCCGGATGGCAGCCTCACCGACGCCTACAAATACGGACGCGATCCAGGGCAATCCATCGAGGCCACACTCGTCGTGCCGATGACGCGGGCAATCCTGCCCGAGTCAGGTCGGAAGCTCGTCTCCGAAAAGCTACCCGCCGTGTGGGGGAGGTTGGCGGAATAGCGGTTTGCACTTCGGGCCGCGAAACACGGGCAATCTATTTATCGGTTGCCCTCTGCGACGTCATTTTGCCGCAGGGAACCCGGTCAATCTTCGAAAATTTTGTTCGATTTGGTCTTGACGGGATCGGAAATTTTTTGATCTACTGTCCTCAACTCTGGTTGGAACAGAATCTCTCCTCACTCAAGGAGGTAGGAAAAATCGCCTTTCTTCGTTATTGCGATACAAGGAACCACAAACCACACACGAGTATGAAATTGGAAACCATTCAAGTTTCCTTCTCCAGAGGAATCTCGGCACGCCTGCTCTTTGCGGGCTTACTTGTCGCGACCACCTCCGGTAGAAGCGATCTCAACGAAGCCCGCGTTCTGAGGGACGCTTCGGGGGTATATACGGGACAGGCCACCGGAGGAATGTACCACATCACCTACGACGATGGTTCACCCGGATTCAGCTTCACAGGGCATCCGGCGGACTTCAAGGAACTCGCTCGCTTCAAGGAAGGTCGGTCGGCCGGCACGATCACCGACGACGACCTCTCCGGGGACGGAGCCGGCCAGGGGGCTGCAACGCAAAAGCCGAACGTGGTTCGCGGGGGCAGACGGATCATCCTCAGAATTTCCAACATCGTTTTCGAGGAGGACGAGTCCGATCATTTGGGTCAGTGGAGGGGAGGACGGGCCGACGGAACGGTTGACGACAAGGGGGCGCAATGGCGGGCGAATTCTACCGCCAGCGCTTCCCAGCGCAACGGCAATCCACCGGATCATACGCGAAGAGTGACAGGTCGCAGGATTGCCGGAAAAGACTGAGCGATGGCGGGTGAGCCGCCTTCCGTCCCGCCACTCACCCCAAGGATCCCATCCCGTTCTGTGGCCAAGGAGTGCTTCGTATGTTCACCATGCGCGAAGGGATCGTCGCCGGGGTTTCTGCTACCCTTGGTTTGGTCGCGGGACTTTCCATTCCGACTCTCCGCAACAATGGGATGCCTTCGAATCAATCTCCGCCGACCGCCTCCATCACTCTTGTAACGGACCCCGCGACACAGGAGCGACTCGGAGATGGAGTCCTTCTGCTTTCCGATCCGCGCCTTTCTCCCCAGCAGTTGCAGAAGATTGGCCGACAGTTGGTGACTCGTGATCCGATTGACGCTGTCCGGCGGGCGAAGGAGATTCCAGGAATCGAGAATCGCGACGCCTACCTTGGCGAGGCACTGCGAGCCTGGGGTGAGGCCGACGGAGAAACCGCTTCGCGATGGGTCCAATCCCATCTCGCGGGGGAAGCCCTCTCCGACGCCCTCTACTACGTCGCCGACGGCTGGGCCGAGGCGGAACCAGCGAAGGCAGCCGCGTGGTTCCATGAGAACACATCCGGATCGATACGCGACGATGCCTTGTGGGAGTCGATCGAGGCATGGGGGCGCAAGGACATTTCAGCGGCGGTCGTTTGGGTGAAGTCGCTCGACGAGCAACTCAAATGGATCGCCATGGATGGACTTGCGTCCGGGTGGGCCTCCATTGATTCTCCTGCCGCCGCCGCAGCCGGATTGCAAATGCTTGACGAGGATTATGGACATGACTTTGTCATCACCGCAACGAACCATTGGGCGGATTCCGATCCGCGCAGTGCGGCAGAATGGGCTTCCGGTCTCGAGAATGCACGGCTCCGGGCCAACGTTTCGGGGGAATTGGGCAAAGTCTGGTCACAACACGATCCCAAGGCTGCGGCGGCATGGCTGACCACGGTCGCGGATGAGCGAAGTCGGAGGGCCGCCCTCGAAGGCATTGCCATCGGCTGGTCGAAACACGATCCCGCCGGGGCGATCGAGTGGGCGCTCGCTTCGGGGGACGCGCCTGAAGCACTCGATGAGATCATCACCGACATCACTTTCAACTGGAGCAATCTCGATCCGGCCGGTGCTGCAAAGTGGCTCGAAAACCGACCTCGCGGCCCTGACAGGGATCGCGTAATTCAGAAGTTCACCACCTGCTTTTTCGAGGATGATCCGCAGGCAGCAGTGGGATGGGCGGCAGAAATCGGGGACCCCGTCCAACGTGAAACCGAATTGCGGAGGCTCCTGAAGCAATGGGTTGATCTCCGTGGCGAGGTTGCCAGGAAAGAGATCGAAACTCTTGACCTGCCCGACGGATTGAAATCCGAGTTTGCAAAGGCAACGCCCAACTGAGGTGCCTGCCACGGCCACCCTCGCCAGTCCCCATTTCTACCCTTCCATGGCGCTGCGGCCTTGATCGGTTCTCTCACCGATTCGATCAACCAGAACGAGAATGGCGGGCAGCACGATCAGATCGCCCAACATGGCGAGCGCAAGTGTTATCATTCCCACGGTCGCGAACAAGCGCACTGTGGGGAGTTCGCTCGTCCAGAGCAAGGAGAGCCCCGCGACCAGAATTCCGGTGGAAGTCACGAGCGAGGATCCGAGAGAAACGAGCGTCTCGCGCACCGCCACGCCCGCTTCGCTCCCACGCATTCGGTTTCGCCGATAATGGAAAAGAAAATGAATCGTGTCATCAACGGCGATGCCGAGGCAGATCGAGAAAGAGAGGGCACTGACAAAGAGGACATCCATCCCGTTCAAGTAGATCCATGTACCGGTCAGGACGAGAGGCAGGATGTTGGGTATGATACTCGCCAACCCCAATCTCCAGGATCTCAAAGAAAATCCGATCGATAGGAAGATCACAAATCCTGCCGAGAAAAGGGTTGTGGTCAGTTGCCCGATCATGGGCAGACTTTCCCGGATCGAAGCAGAAGTCAAACCGACAAGTCGAACACGAATTCCGGGAAGATCCTCCTCGATGCGACGCAGGTGTCCGCCCAGCTCTTCGAGACGGGGCGCGAGCCTCCTCGCACCCTGATCTTTCAGTAGCGTTTTCACCAAAGCCGCCCCTTGCTCAAGATCGAGGATGGTCTCGAGAGATCGCGGGGGAAAAACAGTGTGGAGTTCATCCAGGCGCATCTTCGGATTCTGATTCCGCGCCAGATTCAGGAGGGTCAACACAGAAAAGGGCGAGCCTGTCAGTTCGGGGATGGCGACCACCTCCTGCGTCCGCCGAAGTGCCTCCTCGATCTTCGTCTCGTCCCTCACTCCCGATTTCGGCCACGAGACGAGAACAACGAGCGGTTGTGACCCTCCGAAGGCCGCTTCGAGCCTCTCGATCGCATGCCACTCCTTCGAGGAGGGATCGAGGTTCTCGCGATAGCGGAAGTCGTACTCGAGCCGAAAGTATGCCTGGATGGCAACAACGGTAAGCACGACGGCCCCGGCGACGATGATTCGCGGGTAGAGAGTGACAATCCTGGCGAGGTGAGGGAGAAACACCATCGTGCCGTCGCGGAGGTGTCGAGGAGGCAGATGCCGCCCGAGACCGGAAGCGGCAAGAAGCGGCGTCAAAAGGATCACTGACACAAAGACGACCGCCGTGGCGCAGGCGCAGACCGCTCCGAAGCGAGCCACGATTTCGTTGCGGGAAAACAGGAGCACCGCAAAAGAAACGGCCGTGGTGAAGCAAGTCATAAAGCAAGGCACGCCAACCTCTGCCAACCCTGCCGCTGCCGCACTCCGGGGATCCCGTCCCTCGATCAGGTATCGACGGATCGCGTAGGTCAGATGGATCCCATCCGTAAGGGAAATAATAGGTATCAGGACCGTCGCCATATTGTTGAGGGAGTTCACAGGCTCTCCCGCCAGACCCATTCCCCCGACCGTCCAGAGATAGGCTAGAATCGGAACCGGGAAGATGAGAACAACCGCCACAAACCTCCTGAACATGAGCCAGGCAAAGGCGGCGCCCAGAAAACAACAACCGATGGCGAAGACCCGCTGTTCTTGTCGGGTCGCTTTGACAACCTTCACTCGCAGTGCGGGGATTCCGGTGACATCGGCAGTGAGTCCGGTCCGGCGCGTCAGGTCGCTGAGGAGCTTTTCGATCTCTCGTTGGATTGGCGCGAGATCTTCCACCATCCGGATTCCCGCTTCCGGCTCGGCGACAAAGAGCATGGTTTCCCGGTCTTTCGAAAGAAAGAACTCCTGCATCCCCTTCCCGTCCACACCGATGTCGGGATGCGTTCCTCCGGAGACTCGGGATGAAGGCGAAACCGGATGCATTCCGAATGGGATGCTCCTCACCGAGTCCATTTCTTCGAAGAGGGAGGCGACGGACTCGATTCCGGGAATCCTGCGAAGTTCCAGATCGAATTCGATGAGCCTACCGATCACTTCACCATCGAGGAGCCTCTTTCCCCCGACGATGCAAAGGAAAGCCTCGTTGGTGGCGCGGAGTGATCCGAATTGATCTTCGGATGGAAAGGCATTCCTCATGTCGTCGTTGTATCTCACACGCGTCATGCCGAATGCGGCGGCGACCGAAATCACGGCGAGGATCGTCCATCCCACGGCCGGGTTCCCGATCAACCATCGCGCAGAACTCCGGATCAGCAGAGTCGGGGACATCACAGCGGGATGATGTCTCAAATCAAATGGCGGAGTCAACGGTTTTCCCGCCGAAGCCGCAACACGCACGTTCGACGCGCACGAGTCACACCGGCTCCGATGCCGCCGTCTCGGCATCCGGCTCCACGACTGCGTCACGACCGTAGAACTTGACCAGTCGCCGGATCTTCGGACGTCCCTTCGACTCGCGCCAGGCGTTCGTATCGCGAAGGCTGTAGACGCAGCCGCAATATTCCTGCTGATAGAACTCTTCTCGCTTCGAAATCTCGATCATGCGCTGCGCCCCTCCCTCCTTCCGCCAGTTGAACGTCCAATAGCGCATCCCGGGATGCCTCGCTGCGGCGCGCTCGCCGCAACCGTTGATCTGGTCCATGTTTTTCCAGCGAGAAATTCCCAGGGTGCTGGAGATCAAATGGAACCCGTGAGCGGCAGCATAGTCTGCGGTGACCTCGAAACGCATGTCAAAGCAGGCCGTGCAGCGGACCCCTCGCTCCGGTTCGTGCTCCATGCCCTCGGTGCGGTCGAACCAGTCGCGAGCGTTGTAATCCCAATCGACAAACGCCATGCCGAGCTTTTCGGCGTAGCGGATGTTCTCCTGCTTGCGGATCTCGTATTCGTCTCGCGGGTGAATGTTAGGGTTGTAAAAAAAGATTGTCGTTTCGATTTTCGAAGCGGCGAGGGCGTCCATCACCTCCGCGGCACAGGGGGCACAGCAACTGTGCATGAGGACTCGCTTCTCCCCGTTCGGAGTCTCGAGCATGGGACGCACATAGTGCTCCACGGAGAGTCGCGTGCTATCTCCGCCTCCCGGATTCGTTCCGCTCTGTGTCCGCCGTCCCATTTCTTGGTTCAAGGTCGAGGATACAGTAGGTAGGTCTGCCGCCGTTTCAAGAAATCCTCCAACCCCGGACGCCACAAGGCGCGAATCGCCTTGCGATCCTTGTCGGCGAGGATCGCGGAGAGTGTTTCGGAGTGACGAAGAAGGACGTTGCCCTTGGCTTCGAGGGCGAAGGTGCCCGGGTACATCTCGTGGAGCGCCCGCATCAGCTCGATCCCCAGATCGAGTGGGCGAAAGGTCTCGCGATCACTGAGGAAAAAGCGCACTCCGGAGCAATCCTCTCCCTTGTAGACGCTGGCTTCGGGAGTGAAACGAGCGGGCAACACCTCGACGCCGGCGAGATTCCCCCTCCGCATTCGCTGGGCGAGCCGACCATCGTGAATCCACGGAGCCCCGATTTGTTCGAAGGGCGAAGGAGTGCCTCGGCCAACCGAGAGATTCGTGAATTCGCTCAAACCGATCCCTGGGTAGAGCATCGCCTGGCTGAGGCTGCGCATGTTTGGCGAAGGATTGACCCAGGGCAATCCGGTCTCGTCGAAACGCATCGCCGGATTCCATCCCTCGACCGGCACCACCTCGAGATCCGCCCCGACGCGGCGCTCTGCATTGAACATGCGCGCAAGTTCGCCGATGGTCATGCCGTGCTGCACGGGGATGTCGTGAAAGGCGACAAAGTCGTTGCCCTCCCCCGTGCGCACGGGTCCGTCCACAACGATCCCTCCGATGGGATTGACGCGGTCGAGGACCAGGAAGCGGATCCCCGCCTCCTTCGCTGCCTCCATCGCCAGCCCCATCGTCGAGACGTAGGTGTAGAATCGACAGCCGATATCCTGGATGTCGAAAACGAGGACGTCGAGGCCCTTCATCTGGGCAGCGGTGGGTTTGCGTTTCTCGGTTTTGTAGAGGCTGTAGACTGGCAACCCCGTGGTCTCGTCGGTGCTGTCGTCGATCTCTTCCTGATCGAGGAGACCGCGGATGCCGTGCTCGGGTGAAAACAGTGCCTTCAATTCCACATTCGGAGCATCGGCAAGCAGGTCGATGGTGGAACGCCGCTCGCGATTGATCCCGGTCTGGTTGGTGATGAGACCGATCTTCAGCCCCGCAAGGAGCGCGAAACCGTCCCGCTGGAGAACATCGATTCCGTTTTGCACCTTGTCAGGATCGCCTGCCGCCGTTTTTCCTGCAGGGGTCGGGGTCGCCTCCGGGGAGGGGATGAGCTTCGAGTAGCCGACCGCTTCTGCGGCGAGAGTTCCGATGCGAGAGCGCAGGGATTTCACCTTTCCATCCTCGGTGGGATGATTTCGGTTGGTGAGGAGAATCACAAAGGTCTGCGATCCCGGATCGATCCAGATCGAAGTGCCGGTCCAGCCGGTGTGTCCGAATCCGGAGAGCGGGAATTTCTCTCCACGCTGGCCGGAAAAGGAGGAAGAGATGTCCCAGCCCAGTCCGCGGGCGATACCAAAGGATTCCGGAAGCCGATTTGTCGTCGCCTGGGTGAGTGTGTCAGGCTGAAGCAGGGTGTTTCCCCCCTCCGTTTTTTCCGTGAGAAAATACCGTGCGAACGCCGCGACATCGCGCACCGTTCCAAACAGTCCGGCGTGACCCGCCACACCCTCCATGCGGCGGGCGGTGGGGTCGTGAACCTGGCCCCGGAGGAGCCCGTATTCCGGAATCAGGGTGGTGGGAGCGACTTTGGCAAT
>CALDKL010000783.1 GCA_937898895.1 uncultured Verrucomicrobiae bacterium
CGACGGTCACTGGCTCGTGCAAACTCGCGGGGCGCAGTACCCGGATTCCCTCCTTTCCCTCGGTCGGGAACAGGCCCGCTCGATTTACTGGCGTCCCCGCGACAAAGCCGCCGCGACCGCACCGACGCGGATCGGAGGCGCAGAAGTGAAGGAGCGTTTCGCCGTGCGGGAGAATGGTGCCTCGTACTGGATCGACTTTGCTGCAGGCTATTCCTGCGGGATCTTCACCGATCAACGCCTCAACCGACGTTGGGTTGGGCATATGGCCCGACCGGGGCAGCGTATACTCAACACCTTCGCCTACACCGGTGGCTTTTCCCTGATGGCGGCACGATCCGGGGCCGAGACGACGACCATCGATCTCTCTGGAGCCTACCTCGCCTGGACCTGGGACAACTTCGCCCTCAACGGCCTCAGCCGAGTCGGGCACCACGGGGGGAAAGGCGATGCGATCGCGTGGCTGCGGACCTTCGCGAGACAGGGGCGCACGTTTCATGGCATCGTCCTCGATCCACCTACGTTTTCGCGGAGTGGAAAGGACACTTTCCGGACCGACCGCGACTACGCCGATCTCGCGGGCCTCGCCGTGTCGGTGCTCGAGCCGGGAGGCTGGTTGCTCTGTTGTGCCAACACCCATCGGCTCTCGGCGGCTCAGTTTGAAAAGGATGTCTTGGCAGGCATCCGCGTGCGACGGAGGAGCATTCTCTCCCATGAAGCCCCGCCCATGCCTCCCGAGTTCGGGGGAGATGACTATTTGAAAACGCTGCGGATCGTTGTTGATTAGCCCTTCCCTTCCGCCCCGGATTCCCCATGCGCATCCTTCGCTACGATCAGAAAAACTTCGTTTCCGCCCTGAAAAAGCTCGACCGCCGCTACGCCCCGCCGTCCGGAGTCGAGGCCATCGTGAAGGGCATCCTTGACGAGGTCCGCAAGAAGGGCGACTCCGCCCTCATCGAATTTTCGAACCGCTTCGACCAGGCCCGCTTTACGAGTGCGAAGCAGCTCCGCGTCACCCCCACCGAACTCACCGCCGCGGACGCCGCAGTCGACGCGACGACCAAAAAGGCCATCGCCGCATCGCGGAAGAATGTCACCGCATTCGCGAAACGCAGCCTGCGCAAGGGTTGGACTGCCAAAAACGCCCAGGGTGCCCTCGTCGGGGAGCGTTACCTGCCCTTCCAGCGCGTCGGCATCTACGTGCCCGGTGGCAGCGCCCCTCTCGTCTCGACCTCGAACATGACCGTCTGTCTCGCGGCTGCGGCGGGATGTCCCGAGATCGTCGTGATGACTCCTCCGGGTCCGGGCGGGGTCGTCAATCCCGCCCTGCTCTACGCCCTCAAGGAAGCGGGCGCGACCGAGATCTACAAAGTCGGCGGAGCCCAGGGGCTCGCCGCGATGGCCTATGGCACGAAGACGATCCGGCCCGTGCTGAAAGTCTACGGTCCCGGCAATTCCTTCGTCGTCGAGGCGAAACGCCAACTCTTTGGCGTCGTCGCCGTCGATCTCCTCCCCGGACCGAGCGAGGTCGTGACTCTCTCCGATGGGAGTGGCAATCCCGCCTACATCGCCGCCGACATGCTCGCCCAGGCGGAGCACGGCGGCGATAGCATCATGGGATTGGTGACCGATTCCCCGAAACTGCTGAATGCGGTGAAGGCCGAGATCGAAAAGCAGATCCAGACCTTGAGCCGCCAGGCTCAATTGAGAAAGGCACTCAGGGACGGGGCCTGGATGGTGCTGGTCGAGTCCCTCGAGGACGGCGTCGCCCTCGTCAACGCCTTCGCCCCCGAGCACCTTTCGCTCATTGTCAGGAACGAGAACGCCGTCGTCCCGCTCATTACGACCTCGGGAGCGATTTTCCTCGGCAATGATTCCCCCGTGGCTGTCGGCGACTTCCTCGCCGGACCGAGCCACGAACTGCCAACGGGTGGAGCAGGCAAGTCCTTCCCTGGGCTCACCGTCGACATGTTCCAGCGCCGTACCAGCATCGTCCGGCTCGACCAGGATTCGATCCGCAAGTCGGTGCCGATCGTGGAGGCGTTTGCGAAAGTCGAGGGCCTCGACGCTCACGGACGATCCGCATCGATCCGGGTGAGGAGGTAGCCCCCGGCGCGGAATGTGCCAACCTTCCGGCCTTCCCGGAAGCGTGCCCGTTTCCTCTATGGGGGTCCGACCTCCACCTGGCCCCATGCCACCAGCAAGGTCACCTCGTCTCCGTAGCTGATTCCGGGCAACAACGGAGCCAGCACTTCGAGCATTGTCGGGGGCTGGAAGTGATCGGCCTTGGTCTCGGGGTGCGGGGTGTAAATCCAGCCCTCCGCCTCTCGTCCCGCGTGACGAATCCGGCAACGCGAAAAGGAAAAATCCTCCGGCGGATGGAGTGGGGTCCACTCGACCCGACGGAACGTGTACTCCGGAGCGACGAGGCGGAATCGGAGCGGCGCGATGTCGAGGTTGAGGGTTCCCTCGTGAAAGCCGGAAAGGTCGAGGCCGCGGGCCGCGAAAAACGGCTTCTGCATTCGGATGGTCCCTTCGGGATACGGATTGGAAGCCCCCGACCCGGAGGCAACTCCATGACCACGGATCACGCGGCCAGCCACTGGGAACCACCCCGGAGCGGCAAAATCCTCGCTCATGAAACGGCGCGGGATCAGGCCACCACGCTTTCCGGTTCGGGCAGGTAGGGCTCGCCGTAGGGCAGATCGTCGGGCAGCGGTGCAAACGCGCGGATCTGCTCCCACAATCCGGAGAAATCGCGGTTCACATCTCCCGAGAGACAGTCGGTGATCTCTCCGGCTGCGTCGGGATGGCGCATGATCAGTTCCTTGAAGGAGAAGTTCGGATTGTAGAAGGCATAGATGAGCTTTCGCATGTTCTCGATTCCCGACTTCAGATCCTTCGAATAGCCATTGAAATGAGCGGGGGAAAGATCTCCGTTCACGAGCCCCTCATGCACGTAATCGCCGGCGAGCACCCCGCTCTTGAGCGCGAGCATGACCCCGCTGCTGAAGACCGGATCGAGGAAGGCAAAGGCATCCCCCACCAGCAACAAACCCGGCGCGGCACCGTAGCGAGAGTGCCGGGAGTACTCGCTGGTGATATAATAATCGCCGGTGGAGCGACCGCACGCGAGGTGGTCGGCGATCCATTGATTTTCCACTGTTTCGCGATCAAAAATGGCTTTCGGATCCTTCACGCCACCACGGGTGAGGTATTTTCCCTCGGCCACCACTCCCACGCTGACCCGGTCGTCATGCTGGGGGATATACCAGAACCAGCCCTTTTCCGGTACAAAAGCCACCGTGGTCGCGCCCTCGTCCATGCCCGGCTCGCGTTTGGCACCCACATAATACGTCCACACGGCTACCTTGTTCAGATAGGGATCCCCGACCCGCCAACCGCGACGGTTCGATGCAAAAGCCTCCTTGCCGGTGCAGTCAAGGGTGAAGCGGGCGCGCAGATCGAGCCTTTCGCCATCGCGTGTTTCCGCGATCACTCCGGCCACTCGTTCCCCCTCCATGAGAAACTCTTTCACTGTCGTTTCCTCGCGGACCTCGGCCCCTCTCTCGATGGCGTTGTCGCGAAGCATCACATCGAATTCCGAACGCAACACCTGCCAGGTCTGGGCGATGGTTTCCCGATCATACCGAGTGTGGAAATAAAACGGCTCCGAAGCCCGCCCATCGGGCTGCACGAAACTCACGCTGTATTTCCTGATGAAATGCGAAGCCCA
>CALDKL010000784.1 GCA_937898895.1 uncultured Verrucomicrobiae bacterium
ATCGGCCAGGGGCCTTCCGATTCCGGGCCGGGAAAATAGAGATAGGCGGAAAGCCCGACTCCGTCCCGCATCGGTATCCGATGGGGCACCTCCTTCACGTTTCCGAAATCAATCTCCTCCTCGGCGGCAGTTACGAGGTGGGCACCGGTGGAGGCGAGCAGACCGAAGAGGATGAGGGGGAGAAAAGGCTGCATGACTTGGCCCGTGCGAAACGAAATGGGGGCGACCCGTCGACAAGGATAGCGACGCTTCGCAGGACTCCCAGGCTCATCCTGGCCGCATTCACGTCACCGTCGTCGGCTCCTCAGGCAGGTTTTCGACCGGCATACCGCAGATGGGCTCTGGGATGCAGACCGGAGGAAAAGATCGTCTCGAAGCCGATCTGGGTGGCCAGGCGGCTCATCGTCTTCGGTGAGAAATACCAGAGGTGCCCCGGAGGCCCCCAGTATTTCCAATTCTTCCCGGCCATGCGCGCCTTGAAATGTCCGACGTTGGGAGTCACCAGAAACACGACGCCGTCTTTTGCGAGAACCCGGTGGATCTCGGCGAGCCAGGCCCTCGGTTCGCGGACGTGCTCGATGACATGGATCGAGACGACGAGATCGAAACTCCCGTCGGGGAACTGTTTCGAAAAGAGATCGGAGACCTCGGCATTCAAACCGATTTTCCGAGCGTGGTTGACCGAGTTCACGGCGTAATCGATGCCGAGCGCCTCGAATCGCGCATCCTCGTGCACGGCCTGGAGCAGATCCCCTTGCGAGCAGCCGATCTCGAGCATGCGGATCTTCTTTCCGGCGGGGAAGTAGCGCTTGATGAATCGTGCGAAGGCCGCGTATTTCAGTTTCCGTGTGAGGCTGTCGTAGGGCACATACGCATCCCCGGATTCTCCCGCATAATTCGAGTAGAAACGTTTCAGTTCCTCTTCCGAAGGGATGGGATTGGTGAAGACAAAATCGCACCCCCCGCATCGCGTGATCTCGAATCCGTTGTAGTCGAGGATGATCCGGGAATCGGAGGAAGCACAGACAGGGCACGATTCAAAGCGTGTCGCCTCCGTGAATGTTTCGCTTCGGGGAAAACGGGGGTTGTTGGTACGGTCCATGAGTGCCTGCGGGCGCAACCGCAGAGGCGGGCGATTCCATCCCGGCGGGGACGGAAGACAAACCCTGGGAGCGGACATAACGCAGGATTCAGCTTTTTCAAGCTCCCCTCTGGGGATCGCGTCCGGCGTGGATCGCGTCCGGTGCCGGGCCGTTCACTTTGTTGCGGGTTTGATTTGGCCGCTTTCTGCTCCTTTCTCCCGCGACAATCTCTCTTCCGGAAGAGGCCCCGCCATGGGAGGCGTCTCGAAAAACCTGCCCTGATCGATGAGACGGGGATCACCGGTGTGGGTGAGTTCGGCGAGCAATTCCTTCTCCAGCGATGCTCTCACCTCCGCGAGGCGGGGATCGTCGGCGAGATTGTTTGTTTCATGGGGATCTTTCTCCAGATCGTAGAGTTCATACTTGAGTCTCTTTCCGTAGACCCAATCGAAATGCTCCTTCCATTCCGGTGTGTTTCGCACCCCTACGAGCCAGGCTTTCGTCGGTCCGGCGTCTTCGTCGGGCAGGGTCACGCGGGTTTCATTCTCGAGTTCATCGATGCTGGGAGGTTCGCTGCTGTCGAGTCGATAGGGATCTCCCATGGGATAGCGCTCGGGGTGGAAATTGAGGATGAGGGCATATTGCGGCGTGCGGATGGCTCGCTGCGGATAGGGCGTGTAGTCGGATCGGGCGATTTCGACGTGGCGCTCGCGCCCGGTGAAGACACGGGTGCGAGTCTCGTCGACGAGACCGCTTTTCTCCGACCGCAGGATGGGCCAGAGGCTGCGCCCGGTCATTGCCTCCGGTGTTTTCAATTCCGCTGCCTCGAGCAAAGTGGGGGCGAGATCGGTGAGCGAGACGAGATCGTCGACGACGCGGCCGCCCTTTACTCCCGGGCCGGTGAGGGAGAGGCAGACCCTCGTGCCGAAGCCATAAAGGTTGCACTTCCCGTGAGGGAAGCCGGGAGCCCCGTGATCGCCGCTGATGACAATGAGAGTATTCTCTCGTTCGCCGCTTCGTTCGAGTTCTGCGAGCAAGGTGCCGATCCCGGCATCCCAGGCGGCGATTTCTCCGAAGTAGTCGGCGAGATCCTCCCGGACCTCGGACACGTCGGGAAGAAAGGGAGGCATCTTGCCCTGAAGTTTGTCCGGATCGATCCCCCAGAGTGCGCTGCCGCTGCCCTTGATCCACTTTCGGTGGACGTTGGTGGGACCAAACCAGTAGAGCCACGGTTCCTCTCCCTCGCACGAGGCGAGAAAATCTTCGAAATTGCCGCGCGTTTCTTCGAGCAACTCCGCCTTGGCCTCCGGCAGCGGCTTGCCTGCAGCGACGGCCAGGCTCACGTTTTCGGAGAATTGATTGAACTTGCTGCCGCGCTTTGAAAAGGCCTGCTCCTTGGTGAAGGGAGCATTCGACGGAGTGCCCGGACCCCAGACTTTGTGGCTGTAGCCGATGTGGTATCCGGCGTCCTGCAGGAGCAGCGGGAAGCTCGGCAGGGAGGCATCCCAGACCGCCCCGCGAAGGATCGAACCAGTCCTCGTGCGCCAGAAATGTTGTCCTGTCAGGAGGGCGCTGCGACAGGGGGTGCAGGAGGGGGCACTGACGTGGGCGTTTCGGAAGAAGACACCCTCTTTCGCGATGCGGTCAAAATGCGGCGTCGCGACGACGTCATTGATGGAACCCGGCCCCTCGCTCTCGCGAAGGAGGGAGGCGTACCTTCCCCAATCGTCGGCAAAGAGGAAGAGGACATTGGGTCGTTTTTCCGCTGCGGGCCCGCAAAGGGGCAGCAGTGCGAACACTGTGAAAAGGAAGAGGGTAGGGTGTTTCATGGGAGAGGGTCAAGGCATCGGGCGGATCGGATTTGATACCCGGTCTTTGAGTCGGTCTCTGAGCCGGAATCCGCACCGAAATTTGCCCCGAGGAAAGCTCGGTCGAGTTCGCCGGACCGGCCGTGGTTCGGTTCGACGACGGACGGGAGCTTCTCGAGCACGGCTGGTGTGGCTCATGGCGTATCCTTCCACACCCCCGGTGCCTCGGTCCATTCGCTCAGAAACTGGCGCTGGGTGACCGGCCACCATTCCTGGAGGCGGGCGGCCAGGCGGGCGACGAGATCGGGATGCTGCGCGGCGAGATTGGTGTTTTCGTGAGGATCGGCGAGCAGGTCGTAGAGCTGCGGGCGTTTCTCCGTGCGAGGATGCGAGGCGGCATAGCGGTCGAGCTTGCCGTCGTAGGTGAGGAGCAGTTTCCATTTCCCCTCGATGACCCAGCGGTAGAGAAGGGTCGCCTGCGGATTGTCGATCTCGGCGACGTCGTGGGCGAAGGTCTCCCCGAAGACTTCCTCGCGCGGGGTCGGCTCGCCCGAGAGAAGAATGGGGAGCAGGTTGTATCCGGGCAGGTTTTCCGGAATCTTCGCGCCTGCCGCAGCGAGGGCGGTGGGCACAATGTCGATGCTGGAGCAGAGCTGCGTCCCGCGATCCCCTGGTCGGATTTTTCCGGGCCAGGAAAAGAGAATGGGCTGGCGGGTGCCTCCTTCATTGGCGGATTGTTTTGATTTCGGGGCATAGCCCGGGCCGTTGGGATTCTGGATCCAGCCGTTGTCCCCGACGTAGACGACGAGGGTGTTTTCCGTGAGGCCTTTTTCTTCGAGTCGGTCGAGAAGCTGACCACAGGTTTCGTCGAACCATTCGACCATGGCAAAGTAGTGCGCCACAAAATCCGAGGTGATGCCCTTGGCCTTGTACTTGTCGAGAAGCCGCTGCGGCGGGGTGTGCGGTGTGTGGGGCATAAAGGGCGCGTACCAGAGAAAGAAGGGTTTTTTCTCCGCGACCGCTTCGTCAATGAAGGAAAAGACGGGCTCCATGCCCTCGCGCCCGATGCGGAGGCCGTCATCTCCGTGACGCCCGCCCGGATTCGGGAAGCCGCGGGTCATCCCTTTGCTGAAACCGAAGCGCGAGGGTGTCCCCTCCCACCACTTGCCTGATTGGAAACTGAGGTAGTCTTTCTCGCCGAGGAGTTCCATGAGAGTGGGTTGGTTCTCCATTTTGGCGATGAGTTTTTCGCGCAGAGCGGCATACTCGGGCGATTCCGCCGGGCCCTTTGCCTTCGCGTTGCCCTTGCCCTTTTCCTTCGGCGCGGCGCGGTCCCCTGGGATCGGGGAGGGGTCGTTTCCGGTCACTCCGTGCTGGTGGGCATACAGGCCGTTGGAAAAGGTGGCGAGGGCGGGACGACAGAGGGCCGTGGGCACATACCCGCGCGAAAACAGCGCACTGCGCGAGGCGAGTTTGTCGAGATGTGGGGTTTCGATCTGAGGATGGCCCATGAACCCGTAGTCGGTCCAGCAATGGTCGTCGGAGATGAGAAAGACGACGTTCGGAGGAGACTCGGCGGCCGGGAGGAGCGGAGGAAGGGCGGAAAGGAAGCCGATGGCGGCAGTGAGACAGAGGATCCGTTTCATCTTCGGAGAGGTGGCCCGGCAGCGAACGGTCCCCCATCCGCCTTGTCAACGGCGCGATGGGGGAACCCCGCCCAGGGACGCTGGTTTCCGACGTTCCGAGCGCAACATGCCACAACCCGCCGCCACATCGATGCCACGTCGCTGGCGGAAGGTGCATGGATAGCCGGCGGAGCGGAGGATCTTCTGGAACCGCAGCGCGGCTTGGGGGGGACTTTGCTCTCCGTGAAATCCGCCAGTGGGATTGAGGGGGATGAGATTGATATGGGCATCCATGCCCGCGAGAAGGGTAGCAAGGCGCACCGCCGTTTCGGGCGAATCGTTTTTTCCCTCAATCAGAGTCCACTCGAAAAAGATGCGTTTTCCCGTCGTTCGTCCGTATTCGCGACAGGCCGCGAGGAGTTCCTCGAAAGGCCAGCGCTGATCGACCGGGATGAGGGCGGACCGTTCTTCTCGCGAAGACCCGTGCAGACTCACGGCGAGGCGGTAGGGGCACTTTTCGGCGGCGAGGCGTTGGATCCCGGGCACCACCCCGACGGTGCTGATGGCGATGCGGGCCGGACCGATGGCGGCTCCGCGCGTGTCGGAGAGAATGGCGAGAGCCTTCATGACCGAGTCGTAGTTGTGCAGCGGCTCGCCCATGCCCATGAGGACGAGGTTGCGGACTCGCTTCGTGGGATCGACCGCCCGCAGGATGCGGCGCGCGTGATGCACCTGGGCAACGATTTCGCCCGGTCGCAGATGTCGCACAAACCCCATCTGCCCGGTCGCGCAGAAGACACAACCCATCGCACAACCGACCTGGGTGCTGAGGCAGACGGTGTGCCGTCCCTCGTACCCCATCAGGACGGTCTCGATCCTCTGGCCGTCGCGGAGGCGGAGGAGGAATTTTCGAGTGAGCCCATCGGAACTCGCGACCTCCTCTGCCGATTCGGGGTGGTCGAGAAACCAGGGTCCGCCGGGTGCGAGAGAATGTTCGACCCAGCGCTGCAAGGGCGGAAGGAAGGGAGCCGCGGCGAGTTCTTCCGCAGTGGCGGCTCCCTCCCGATGCAGCGCCCTCCAGAGAGCAGCGGCGTGCGCCGGATTGACTCCGTCCGCGAGCAGCACTTCCCGCAGGGAGGCGAAATCGAGATCGAGGAGGGATCGAGTGGCTTCAGTCATCGTGCGGCGTTCGCGAGGAGGGCTCCTGGCGGAGTTTGCTGGCCCGGTCCAATCTCGCGGGCGGCGGGAGGGATCGCAACCGCTCTCTCGTCGCGCCGAGGAACTCCTCTCCTTTCCCGGCCGCAGACGGCGACGGGTGGAACGGAGACCGTGATTTCGGTTCCCGAACCGCTTGCTTTCCCTGATCCTTCGGGCAAGGTAGCAGGCTCCGATTCCCTGCCCATGAGCAACAAGTCCCTCCAGATCTTCATCGACGGCCAATTCTATTCTCAGGAGAACGCCAAGATCTCCGTCTTCGACCACGGCCTGCTCTATGGCGATGGGGTGTTTGAAGGAATTCGCTTTTATAAGGATCGGGTCTTTCGACTTGAAGCGCACATCGATCGGCTCTTCGATTCCGCCAAGGCCATTCATCTGACCATCCCCGCGACGCGGGCGGAAGTGTGCGAGATGACCCTCGAGACCATCCGCCGAAACGATCTTCACGACGGCTACATCCGCCTCGTCGTGACCCGCGGGGTGGGTTCGCTGGGTCTCAGCCCGTATCACTGCAAGCAGGCTTCCATCATCGTGATCGCCTCGACGATCTCTCTCTATCCGGAAGAGAAATATGAAAAAGGGCTCGTCCTGGCGACCTGCGCGACGCGGCGACCCAATCACGACGCGCTCTCCCCGGCGGTGAAGTCACTCAATTACCTCAGCAACGTCATGGCCAAAGTCGAGGCCATCGCCGCAGGCGCCGAGGAGGGCGTGATGCTCAATGCGGCCGGCTACGTCGCGGAGTGTACCGGAG
>CALDKL010000785.1 GCA_937898895.1 uncultured Verrucomicrobiae bacterium
GACTCAAGCGACCTTTCTCCGAGATTTGTGTGAAATCGCTCCGCGCGGACAAGACCCGTTGACGAAGGCCCACCCTCCGCGACAGTGCGCCGGTGCCGTTTTACCTCCTCCTCCCGCTGTCCGCCGCAGTGATCTACGCGCTCGGATCGATTCTGATCAAACGTGCCCTCCGCGAAGGGGTGCGAATGGACGAGTCGTTTCATCTCTCGAATGTGGTCATGGGAGTGTTCTTCCTGCCCTTGCTGTTTGTGAGGGCGGGGAATCTTCCGTGGATCTTCGCGTGGAAGCCATTTGTGATGGGAACCATTTTTTTCATCGGAAACTGGCTCACCTTTGTGGCGATCCGGCGAGGCGACGTCTCACTCGTCACTCCCCTGATGGGAACAAAGGTGGTCTTTGTCGCCCTGGCAGTGGTTCTCGTCGCGGGGGCCATGCCGAGCAGGCCTCTCTCGTACGCGGCCGCGCTCACGACTTTTGGCATTTTTGTGATGGGCATTGCCGACCTCAGGGCGGGTGTGCATCTCCTCAGCACGGTGTTGACAACCCTCGCCAGCGCGATGTGCTTTGGGCTCAGCGATGTGCTCGTCAGTTCCTGGGCTCGCGAGTTTAGCGCGATGCCTTTCCTCGCGATCGGATCGGGGACGGTCGCTCTGTGGAGTCTGGTGGTATGGCTTTGTCAGGGAAGACCTCGTTTCCATCCGTCCGGGCCCGGAAGTCGGTCGGCCTGGGCTGGTGCGCTGTGCATCGCCCTCCAGGCCATGGCCATGGGGGTCGGACTCGCCCTGTTCGATGATGCCACGGGCATCAATATCGTCTATGCTTCTCGTGGGCTCTGGGTGATCGCACTCGTGGTTGTCCTGGGCGGATTTCTCGGCAACAGTGAACACCGCGACACCGGGAGGGCCTTCCTCTGGCGGGTCGCGGGCACCGTCCTCCTGACGGTGGCCATCGTCATCGCGGTGGTCGACCGATCGCGGATGATGGGCGTGTGAGCCAGCACCTGATCAACTCCCTATGGATCTCCCCAGCACCGTCGGAATGATTGCCGGAAACGGCCTCTACCCCGGAATCTTTGCACGGGCGGCACGGCGGGCCGGTGTCGGCACGCTCGTGGCGGCGGCCTTCGTGGACGAGACGGACCCCGTTCTCGGCGAACTCGTCGACCACCTCGAGTGGATGCGGGTGGGGCAACTCGGGAAGATGATCCGGTATTTCAAGTCGCACGGGGTGAGCCGTGCGGTGATGGTCGGTCAAATCACCCCGAAACATCTGTTCGACCTGCGTCCCGATTTGCGGCTGCTCAAGATGCTGAGCCGGGTGAAGGAGCGCAACGCGGAAAGCCTGTTTGCGGGCATCGCGGGAGAACTCGAGGCGGACGGGATCACTCTGTTGCCAGCGACGACCTTTCTCGACGATCTCCTGCCGGGGCCGGGCCATGTCTGCGGTCCCGTCCTGGGATCGCGTCAGGAGGAGGACGCGGCCTTCGGCTTTCGCATCGCCAAGGAGGTAAGCCGACTCGATATTGGGCAGACCGTGGTCGTGAAGAAAGGCACCGTCCTCGCCGTGGAAGCCTTCGAGGGCACCAACGAGGCGATCTTGCGGGGCGGGGGACTGGGCAAGGGCGGAGCCATGATGGTAAAGGTTTCCAAACCGAGACAGGATTTTCGTTTCGACGTGCCCGTAGTCGGTCCCGCCACCATCGAGACTGCTGCCGCTGCGGGAGTGAATGCCATCGTTATCGAGGCGGGCTGCACTCTGCTCTTGGGAAAAGATGAGGTGTTCCGGCTGTGCCGGGAAAGAAAGGTGAGCCTCGTCGCTCGATCCGGCTCGTGATTCACCAACCAGGGAACCTCGCTGGTATAATGAAAAGGCATGAGGTTCATGCCAAATCACAATTTTGGATTGGCCGGGTTCCGGGGATCGTTTCCGTGTCCGTCATCCCTCCCCTTCAACCCACCTGTATCCCCCATGGCCAAGACTTCACCGTACGACGTTCTCATCATCGGAGCCGGACCCGCCGGCTGCAGCGCGGCGACAGTGCTTGCCGAAAGGGGGCACCGCGTCCTCATCCTCGAGCGCGAGAAATTTCCTCGTTACAAGATCGGCGAATCTCTCATTCC
>CALDKL010000786.1 GCA_937898895.1 uncultured Verrucomicrobiae bacterium
CCTCGATATCGGTGCCGGAGGCGGGGAGTGGGTCTATCTGATGCAACGAATTGGCTGTGAGGCCTTCGGGATCGAGCCGAATCTCGGTTACGGAAGCTTCGCGAAGGATCAGTATGGGGTAGAGGTGTTTCTCGGAATGTACCAGGAGGCGGCCTTCGAGGCGGGGTCCTTCGATCTGCTCTCGCTCTACCAGGTTCTCGAGCACCTCGCCGATCCGGTCGAGGATCTGCGCAGGCTGAGCGGATTTCTGAAACCGGGCGGGCTGTTTCTCATCGAAGTCCCGGACATACTCTTTCCCGGCATGCGGTTTGATCACAAGTGGCACGAAGGCCATCTCTTCGGCTTCGACGCGCTCACCCTCGAGGCCGTTGCGGCCAGAGCGGGACTGCGGAAACGCTTTCTCACGGTGTTGCCGGGCAATTTGTTTGGCGTGTTCGAGAAGAGCGGGGAAGAAACGCTTCCGATGCCGGATCTCGCGGGACATGCGGCGATGGCCCGGGCGGCTCTCGAACAGGGTCAGATGCGGTATTGGACCCTCTTGGATACCTATGCCAAAGTGCCGCGGCGGCTGGGCAAACGAATCGCCGAAAAATGGATCAGCTCCCGTGAAACCAGCCCTCGTGCGATCCTCGACCGAGTCTACCGTGCGATCTCCTGAGTCGGCGCGGGAAATCCTCTCTGCACTTTGGACTGGCAGTTGGCGGGTTCTTCGCTACCCTCTTTGTCTCCGGGAATGACAGCTCGCAAACCCAATTTGAATCGCCGCCTCGCCGGTATCCTCGCACCCATGTTTTCGATCCGGGGGCCGCGGGACCTCGGTATCGGCGACACGGCCTCCCTCCGGGAGTTCGTCAACTTTGCTGCCGAGGCTGGTTTTGGATTTGTCCAGTTGCTCCCCATCAACGAAACAGGCCCGGACAACAGCCCCTACAACGCGATCAGTTCGGTAGCGATCGAACCGATGACGCTCGACTGCACTCCGGAAGGCTTGAGTGATCTGACTCCGGAACGGTTCTCGGAGGTGGTTTCTCAGTATGATGCGACCAGCCTGAACGCGGGCCCGGTTTCCTACACCTTGGTTCGAGAACTGAAGCAAAAACTCCTCAAAAAGGCATTCAACTCATTTTGTGAGAATGTTTTAGGAAAAGTTGACACGCGCGCTTCGGATTTTGAGGTCTTTTGTCATTCGGAATCAGGGTGGCTCAATGATTATTGCCTCTTCCGACTCCTGATGGAACGGGAAGGGGGCAGTCCCGCATGGCAGCATTGGCGGGAGGAGTATCAGGACAAGGCAAAGGCATTGGAGTCGATCCTGGCGGAGGCAAAGCAGCACCCGGAGTCGATCGACCGGGAACTCCGCTACTATGCCTACGTCCAATGGATCGCCTTCACCCAGTGGCGGGAGGTGTCCGGCTACGCAGCGTCGAAAGGGGTGGCCTTGATGGGAGATATTCCCTTCGGCGTCAGTCTCTTCAGTGTCGATGTCTGGGCGGATCTGGAAATTTTCGACCTCGATTGGTATGGGGGGGCTCCGCCGGAAACACTTTTCAAGGACGACGAATTTGTTCAGAAATGGGGCCAAAACTGGGGCATTCCTCTCTATCGCTGGTCGGTGTTGGAGGGCCGCGACTTCGACTGGTGGCGGCGACGCATTGCCAAGACGGTGGAGATTTTTGGAATGTTCCGGGTGGATCACGCCCTCGGCTTCTACCGGATTTACTCCTTTCCGTGGAATCCGATCCGAAATGGAGAATTCCTGCCCCTGAGTCAGGACGAAGCGGCCAAACGTTGCGGGGGACGCCTTCCCGGCTTTCGCCCCCGGCCCGATCACAACGACGAGGCCAAGGCCGCGAACCGAAGCGAGGGAGAACGATACCTCCGAATGATCCTCGAAGCCGCTGATGCTGCCGAAGTGATTGCCGAGGATCTCGGAACGGTCCCGGATTATGTCTGCCCTTCGCTCGCCGATCTGGGAATCGCAGGCATGAAGGTGCCGCAGTGGGAGTTCACGGACGGCCAGGTCAGTTCCGGACTGCACTATCCGGCGCTCGCCTTTGCCACCTATGCCTCGCACGACCATGCTCCGATGCGGGCGCAGTGGGAACAGCAGCGACAGCGCATGCGTGAATCGGGACACGGGAGCCAGGAGTGGTGGGAGGCCCGTGGTTTCCTGGAAACCCTCTGCTCCTTTGCCGGGATCGAGCGGTTCGATGGTGAGATCCCTGAGTACTCCGAGGCTGTCTGGATGAGGCTTTTCCGAGAACTCTCTTTGTCTCATGCCGATCGTATCGCGGTGATGTTCCGTGGCAAGATCATCGCAATTGTTGAAGCAGAAGGAGTCTCAAAAGAGACTCTCGGCCTGCTGATGGCGGGGATCGTCCCTGATAAAAATGAAGATTTGCGCAGTAAACGGGTTGTAGAAACCACTT
>CALDKL010000787.1 GCA_937898895.1 uncultured Verrucomicrobiae bacterium
TTCCGGCGTGAGGAGATTCGGCGGAAAGAAGAGCGCGAGGGTGCCCGGCTGGCGATCCACTTTCAGCGTGCGCACGATGGCGGATTCGTCCGGGGCCGTTGCGATCTCGAGAGTCGCGCACAATCGCGGTGCATAGTCCGTGTAGCTGTGGCGCGCCGTCAGGTGCAGCATCGCGCCGGAGTCCTGGTAGATCATCGGCGTGACGTTGCACCATGCGGTTCGCTCGCCCGAGGTGAGCAGTTCCCCCTTTGTCTTCGGCGAGAGTCCGGCGAATGCGCCCTCGCGACCGAGTGCGTAATGCTGATACCAGGGCGCATGATAGTGGTCGGCAAAAACGTGAAGGTAGGTCGGCTTTTCGTAGTCCTCGCCGAGGGTGACACGCAGGAAGGTCTGCGCACCGTAGTTGAGGTGGTTCGGCACGAGCTTGTCATCCATCGTGAGCAGCAGGCAATCGACACGGCGTGCGATTCCCGGAGCGTTGCGGTTTTCATGCTTGCTCAGGCGCAGGGTGACCTCCCCCTCGGGCAGTTCGAGTTCGAACGAACTCCACCGCAGGGCGTCGCGGGACGATTTGTCGTCGAACTCCGCATCGAACAAGGCGCTCCCCAGTTCGCGCTCCCCGGCCCACGCGCTGACGTGAAAAGGGCCGCGCCATTTCGGATGGTGGCTGTGGCGTATCCAGAGATGATAGCGCCCCGCATCCTTGAGGTTCACCGTCGCCGTGGCCACGCCGTCTGCTGCGCCCGTGGCACCGTCGAGAAACGAGATCCCCGATGCCTCCTTTGCCTCCGGTCCCGTACGGGCCGCCCATCCTCCGGTCGACTGGAACGCTTCCGCCTCGAGAAAGACCTCGGTGGCTCGCGCGAAGCCCAAAAACGCAAATACAAACACAGCAAGGAGCGGGACAAGGGACCATTTCATGTCAGGCGGATTTGAAAGAAAAACAGGGCGAGCCCGACGGGTCATGTCAGGGGCGGGACTTCACCGCTCATCTGCACCTGGGTGATGCGTTTGCCGGGGGAAAAGGCCAACAGATCCAGGCGCGTGTTCCCCTCGGGAGTTGGTTCGGCCAGCACGAACGGCTCAAAACGGCGCGTGAAGGGAAGATCGCGCATCGGCAGGAGATACCACCCATGGCCCGCCACCACGCCGATGGCCAGGCTGCGGGCGGGTTCCGTGCGCCATTGCTCCACCTCCACGAGCGCCCCGGGCAGGGCGATGCGCCGCTCGTCGGATGCGGATTCGCGCCCATCGCGGGAATGGAGTTGCCTGGTCTGCGAATCGGAGTTGGGAATCCAGGACATCCGGGCGAGCACGTCCTCGTTTCGACCCTGTGTCGCCTGGCGGCTATGATGATTGGGAATGTCTGCTGCGCCGAAACCGGAACTCTGCGGCACGAGCAAGGCGGCATGACCATCAATCAGGAATCCCGATACGAAGACGGCGATCCGCAGAAGTTGCCCGGCGATGGTCTTCATCTCTTTCCTGGCATGAAATCACCGGATCGACCGACGGGTCAAGTTGAAAGCGATGGCGGGCCGGTTCACGGCATCCGGTAGAGCAGCCTTCCCACTTCACGGGTGGCCTCGATCGTTTCGCGGTACGGCGTATCGGCGACATCGAGAAATCCGATCTGGTAGTTTTCCTCGTCATAGACACGACCGCTCGTCGGTTCATCCTTCCATTGAAACCAATGCGTCCCGACAAATTGGGGATGGCGCAGCGCACCGAGCACATAGTCCTTGTAAGCATCGGCCCGTGCCGCCTGGTTTTGCACCGGGACCAGTCCCGTGTGAAACATCCCGCGATCCAGAGCCCCGAAGTGAAATTCTCCAATGAGAAGCGGCTTGTCGCCTCCGGGAAATCGGAAGTCCGCCACGCTGCGTCGATACAGATTGTAACTGACCACATCGCAGAAGCGGGCGGCGGACTGCGCGGCGTAGTCATTCACTGCGGAAAATCGGCAGCCCAGATACAGGTGATGGGGGGCGACCGATCGGATCGCTTCGCGTACGGTTTGGAAATAACGGTCCGCCGTTTTTGTGTAAAAAGCGGTGAGGTCGGCCCGTGCCCGGATCTTGTCCGGCACCTCGCGCGAGTCCCGCAGAGCGGCCCAGGAGTCATGCGTGGTCCCCCAGGCTGCATTCAGTTTGGCGATCTCGACGTAGTGCGCCTCGAGATGGGCGACAAACTCGCGTTTGGCGGGTTGATCGGCGGGCGACAGGAGGGCGGCGAGGCCGAAAGAAACCTCATCCCCCCAGGACATCTCGTTGTCGGAAAAATAGCCGAGACACCAGGGATCTCCGGCACTGCTGCCGCGTTTCTCCTCGGCGGCACGGAGGACGGAGTCTGCAAAACTCGGATCGAAGACGTCGGGAAATTTTCCCCAGTAACCTTCGCTGCCCTCGATTCTCTTTGCCCCGTGCGAGCTGATCGAATCCGTGTAGGGGGTGCGCCGGAGGAGAAAGACATCGGAGTCAGACCAGTTGGCGATCGTATTGAGCCCCCAGCTCCGCAATCTCCGATGGGCAATTTCGGCGTAGGCGGATTTCCAGTCCGGGCCATACTTGCGTTTGACGTTGGCCCCGGCAAAGGAAAAACACCGGGGCGACCGACCGGCATAGTGACCTTTCAAGGAGAAACTTTTGCTGAAGAACTCCGAAAACTCGGGCTGCAGACCGGGGAAATTCTCGAACCATTCCTCCCGCCCTTCGATCGACGTGGTGTCCAGCATCCGCACGCAGTCCACCCCGTGAGAAAAAAAGAGGTGTCCGTCAGGGTCCACCAACCACCATTTTCCCTCGTGCTTCTGCACACGGAAAAAACCGGTGGACTCGAGCTGCGGCCCGTCTGCGAATCCTCCGTATGGATCCCATCCGGCCGGACCGGGATGTGCCGCGAGTTCTTTTGCTTCGGCTTCGCGTCGGGCCAGCAGATCCGCAGGCGACTTCACTTTGCCGGGCCAGTCTTTGTGCCGGTATTGACCGAAGGTATCGAGAAAGGGCAAGTAGGGATCGGCGTCCGAAAGCGAGGCAGTGGGAGGCGTGTAGGAACCCGTGGCACACAGATGATCCACCGTGAAGTTCGCGTCGGCTGTCGGTTGGCCGACGAAGATCAGGATCTGCGTGATCTTGCCGACATCCACCGTGTGTGGTCCGCCCGTTTCCACCGGATAACCACGCATTCCAAAGAGCTTTCCATCCAGTTTGCCTCCCGAAGATCGCCGCAGCGGGACCGTCAGGAGGCCGGTCTGACCCGGTTCGAGTTTGACCGAACCAGAAACGCAGTGGTTGGTGCCGTCGGCACCAGGATTGTCCACGCGGCAGCTCACGGTGACGGGAGCCGCATCGAGGTTTTTCACCTCCAGGGAGACGGCAGCGTAAGGCGACAAGTCCCAGGCACCGGTCGGAGCTTTCAGCGTCACGCCCGGCCAGCGTTCGGCGTGCCCCGTGGAAATGCGCAGTGCAAAGCCATCGTCCACGCTCACCGCAGAGACGCGGGCGTCTCGCGCGGCGATGGTTTTGAGATCGAATCCCGCATCGAAGCGGAACAATGTCCGTTCCTCGGCAGTCGCGGAAAGACTCAGCAGGAACACCGCAGAAACGGCAACGAGGGAGGCAAGGTTTGATCGATTCATGGACGAGGACCGGCGGCTCGTGATGCTCCTATACCCGGTAGTGTGTCTGACGAGACAGGGTAGTCAAGGGTCGGCATCCCCGTAACGCCGTGCCGATCCGGCGAACTCGTGCCGTGCGCAAATGCGTGCCGATTCGTTCTCGACCTGGGCCGGATTGTCCGGTTTGTTGTGCCCACCATGACGACCCGACGCCGCTTTCTCAAGGGAGGTACCGCCGCCTCCATTCTCGCCGCTGCTCCCGCCATCGTCCGCGGGCAGAACCTGAATTCAAAACTCCAGATTGCCTCGATCGGATCAGACGGCAAGGGGCTCAGCGACATCCGGGAGATGTCCACTCATGACAAGCAGCAGTATGTGGCCTTCTGTGATATCGACCTGGCCCGCACCCTCAGCGCAAAAAAGATCAGCCCCGAAACGCCCGTTTACCAGGACTTCCGCGAGATGTTCGCGACAATGGGCGACAAGATCGATGCCGTGACCGTGTCGACGCCCGACCACATGCACGCCTATTGCTCCATCAGCGCGATGAAGCTTGGCAAACACGTCTATTGCCAGAAGCCGCTCACCCACAATGTGTGGGAAGCCCGCGAAGTCGCCCGAATGGCGAAAAAGACCGGACTTATCACCCGGATGGGCAATCAGATTCATTCCCATCAGTTCTACCGCACCGCAGTGCAACTCGTGCAATCGGGTCGCATCGGAAAAATCGTGCAGGTCCACTCCTGGGTCGGCACTCCCGGCCATTGCCGCAGCGGCTACATCAGCCGCCCGAAACACACCGATCCGGTGCCCGAGACACTCGATTGGGACAAGTGGATCGGCGTTGCCCCCACCCGTCCCTATGTCGGCAATCGGTGCTACGCACCGTGGGGCTGGCGCGACTGGCAGGATTTCGGCGGCGGGGCGATCGGGGATTTCGGGTGCCACATTCTCGATCCGGTGTACACCGCACTGAACATCACTGGTCCCTCGGATGACTACCTCGCCGAACCGCACTCCGGTATGAATGAGGAAGTCTGGCCAGCGCAATCCACATACAGTTTCACGGTCCCCGGCACCGAATACACGGCCGTGAAACGGCTCAAGATCACCTGGTACAATGGGGGACTGATGCCCTCGATCAAGGGATCACATCTCCCCGAGCGCGAGGCTCTGCCAGGAAGTGGCTCGATGCTCATCGGCGAAGGGGGCACTCTAGTCATTCCCCATGTGGCGGCACCCCTGCTCTATTTCGAGGGCAAGGAGGCCAGCACCGAATACGAACTGGCCGATGCCGGCAATCATTACCACGGATGGATCGACGGATGCCTTTCCGGGGGGCAACCCTCGGATGGGTTCGACTACGGATCCCGACTCACTGAAGCGATCCTTCTCGGAGCGATTGCGATCCGCTATCCGCAGACCAAGCTGCAATGGGATGCTGCGAAGATGCGGTTTTCCAATCATGAGGAGGCGAATCGCTGGCTCACCCGCGAGTATCGCGAAGGGTGGGACCTCAAGGCCCTCATCGGCTGAGTCGGCTATCCGAGAGTCCAGCGTCGGTTGACGACACGGGAATGCGGAGACAGGAAACGAGTTTCGACTTCGATCCCCTTCCGGGAATCGGGATCGGGGCAGTCACCTGTTCAATGCGGACTTGTCGAAGCCGGGATTGGTGAGGACTGGTGAGGTCGAATTTTCAAACCCAGGACTCGGCATCCCGGAGCGCCTCGCCCAGCATCTGGCCAAGTCTCTCGCGGGCCAGTTTCGCTCCGCTCCGACCCGAGAAGAACGCCTCGGCGCAACCTCTCCATCGGCAGCCTTCGGGAGCCTTCACCAAGCCCGCTCGCACGGAATTCAGATCGATATAGGCCGCGAGGGTGAGCAGGGCTCGCTCGGTGTCCTCGACCAGCTTCCTCACAGGATCATTCCCGCAGCGACAGTCTCGTTGGTCAGCGAGTCGATCAGGATGAAGCTACCGGTGGCCCGGTTGCGACGGTAGGAATCGTAAATCAACGGAGCCGAAGTGCGCAGAGTGATACGCCCGATTTCGTTGAGCCGGAAGGTCTTGTCATCCTCAATCTTGTGCAGGGTGTTGATATTCACCTTGTAGCGGACATCCTTGACGACCGCCTTCACCTCCTTGGTAGTGTGGCGAAGGTAGTATTTCGCATTGGGTGACAGTTGGGTCGACTCGGAGAACCAGCAGATCATGGCCTCGATTTCCTGATCCTTCTTCGGGGGATTGTTCGGTTTGGTGATCATGTCCCCCCGGCTGATGTCGATCTCGTCCTCCAGGGTGATCGTGCAGGAAAGGGGGGCGAAGGTCGATTCCTGCGGCCCTTCGTAGGATTCGATCGCCTTGATCTTTGTGGTGAATCCCGAAGGCTGCACCACGACTTCATCACCCGGGCGGAAGACGCCCCCGGCGACACGTCCGGCGTAGCCGCGGAAGTCGTGGTATTCGTCCGAATGCGGACGGATGACCCACTGCACGGGAAAGCGGGCGTCGACGTGGTTGTGATCGGAGCCGATGTAGACGGTCTCCAGATGATAGAGCATCGTCGGACCCTCGTACCAATCCATGTTCTTCGACTTGTCCACGACGTTGTCGCCGTGGAGGGCGCTGATCGGAATCGCGACCATGTCGACGATGTTGTCGAGCCGTGAGGCGAAGCGCTTGAACTCGTCGACGATCTCATTGAAACGCTTCTCGCTGTAGTCGACGAGATCCATCTTGTTCACTGCAAGAATGACGTGGCGAATGCGGAGGAGGTCGGCGATGAAGGCGTGGCGGCAGGTCTGCTCGATGACTCCGAGACGTGCGTCGACGAGGATGATGGCGAGGTTCGCGGTTGATGCCCCCGTCACCATGTTCCGGGTGTATTGGATGTGACCGGGAGTATCGGCGATGATGAACTTCCGCTTCGGGGTGGCAAAGTAGCGGTAGGCCACGTCGATGGTGATGCCCTGTTCGCGTTCGGCTCGGAGACCGTCGGTGAGGAGGGCGAGGTTGACATGCTCGTCACCGCGTTTCTTCGAGGTGGCCTCGACGGCCTCCATCTGGTCCTCGAACGTGTTTTTTGAATCGTAGAGAAGGCGTCCGATGAGAGTGGACTTGCCGTCGTCCACGCTGCCTGCCGTGGTGAAGCGGAGCAGGTCCATGTGGAGATAGCCTTCGTCGATGGGAATGTCGGTATGCATTGGGGAAGCTGTGTTGCGATTGACTGGTTGGCGATAGGGGCGGTCTGTCAGGGTGCTCAGAAGTAGCCCTCCTTCTTCCGATCCTCCATCGCGGTTTCGGAGCGCTTGTCGTCGGCACGGGTGCCGCGTTCGGTCTGGCGGGCGGTGGCCACTTCGTAGATGATCGTGTCCATGTCGGCGGCCTCGGAGTAGACCGCTCCGGTGCAGGTCATGTCGCCGATGGTGCGGAAACGGACGACGGCACTCGTCTCGATGCGTTCACCCGGCTGCGGCGTGACCACCTCGGAGATGGCCAGCATGGCCCCGCTACGATGGACGACGTCGCGCTGGTGCGAGAAATAGAGGCTGGGCAGGGGAATGTTCTCCGATTTGATGTATTGCCACACGTCCATTTCGGTCCAGTTCGAGAGGGGGAATACGCGGAAATGCTCGCCGTGGTGCTTTCGGCCATTGAAGAGATTCCACAGTTCGGGACGCTGGTTCTTCGGGTCCCACTGGCCGAAGTCGTCGCGATGCGAGAAGAAACGCTCTTTGGCACGCGCCTTCTCCTCGTCGCGACGTCCGCCTCCGAGGCAGGCATCGTACTGATTGTCGGCGATGGCATCGAGCAGCGTCACCGTCTGGAGCTTGTTGCGGCTCGCGAAGGGACCTTTTTCCTCCTGGACGCGGCCCTTGTCGATGGAGTCCTGCACGTAGGCGACGACCAGTTCGGCACGGAGATCGGAGACATACTGGTCACGATAGTCGAGGGTCTCCTGAAAGTTGTGACCCGTATCGACATGCAGCAGGGGGAAGGGCAGGCGCGCGGGGTGGAAGGCCTTGCGGGCGAGGTGGGCCATGACGATCGAGTCCTTGCCGCCGGAGAAGAGCAGGGCGGGCCTCTCGAACTGGGCCGCGGTCTCGCGCAGGATATAGATCGCCTCGGACTCGAGCTGGGCGAGGTGGTTGACTTGATAGGAGGTTCTTTCTTCGTCCATATGGGTTGGTTCGTAAAATTGGATTTCAGCGAGGGAAGCGGACCTTCCCTTCTGCCGCCGCGAGGATCTGCGCGAGGCATTCCGCTTCGTCATGCCGCTCGGTGTCGATGACGAGGTCGGGACGCTCAGGCTCCTCGAAGGAGGAGTCCCGACCAGTGAAGTGCTTCACTTCGCCAGCCTTCACCTTGGCATAGAGGCCTTTCGGGTCGCGATTCGCGCAGGTCTCGTAGGATGCCCTGACATACACCTCGAGGAGATCGTCGTCGCCGATGATGTCGCGGGCGAGTCGTCGCAGCTCGTTGTTCGGAGTAATGAAAGACGCGATCACGACAATGCCACAGTCAGCGAAAAGTTTCGCGACTTCCGCTACGCGGCGGATGTTTTCGAGGCGATCCTCGTCGGAGAAACCCAGGTTGCGATTGAGCCCGACGCGCACGTTGTCACCATCGAGTACCTTTACGAGACGCCCCGCAGAGTGGAGTTCGCGTTCGAGGCGATGCGCGAGAGTGCTTTTTCCCGATCCGCTCAGCCCATACATCCAGAGGACCGCTCCCGACTGACCGAGCAACTCCTCCTTCGCCGTACGCGGGAGCATGCGATCAAAAACAGGATATAGATGTTCCGGGGAGGCGCTCATGGGCGTCGCGGGGAGGCGGGGAAGGGACTTTCCACGATCAGATGACAAAGTCCAGATTCTCGTTGAGACCGCACTCGCGTTTGAGTCCGAAGAAGCGGGTCTCCTCGGCGGTCATTCCATCGGTCAGCTTGCGGGAGGTGTGCCAGTCTCCGATGGAAACGTAGCCCTCCTCCCAGAGCGAATGGTAAGGAAGTCCATGTCGGGTGAGGTAAAGTCCGATATCCAGGTCGGTCCAGTCGACAATCGGATGCAGGCGAACGCGTCCCTTCTGAAGTCCGAGCACGGAGAAATGTTCGCGGGTGCTGCTCTGCTGACGGCGCACTCCGGCCATCACCGCCTGCAAATCCAATTCGTCGAGGGCCCGGTCCATCGGCTGGACTTTGTTCATCTCATTGTAGCGCTCGATTCCCTCGAGTCCCTGTTCCCAGAGCTTGCCCCATCGCGCTTCCTGCCAGGCGGGGGAAAGATCATGCCGATAGACTTTGAGATTGAGGCCGAGCCGATTCGTGAGGTCGTCGATGAAACGGTAGGTTTCGGGAAACAGATATCCGGTGTCGACGAGGACAACCGGAATCTCCGGCCAGACTCGCGTCGCGAGGTGGAGGAGCACCGCCGACTGCGCTCCAAAACTCGAGGTCATGCCGAGCGATGACCCGAATTGACCAAAGGCCCACTCGATCCGTTCTTCCGCACTGGCCGATTCGAGCGAACGCGAGCACTCCGCAAGCTCCTCCAACCCAACAAGTCGACTCGACTCCACCGGAGTGGATTCGGATGCGAGAGGCAGATCGGAGCTTCTGGACATAAAATTACCTATTCTTGATCGGATTTGTCAGAAATTGAGTGAGAAGAGAACAACGGATCTCGGAAATCGTCAAGTCGTTTTCTGCCTCCGGGGGAATTCGGCACCTCGGAATCGGCGTTTTGTTCCGTCCGGACGCGAACCAATCTTCAAACCGGGCGAGTTCCCCAAAGGACAAGGGGCTCAATCCCCGATTGACTCAGGCGGGGAACTGTCCATTTTCCCTGATGCCCTCCGGGAGAGATCTTTCCGGTAGGGCCGATCCACCCTCCACCCCTTCCCTATCCATGTCAGTCCTCGTAGGCAAACCTGCTCCCTCCTTCACTGCCAAAGCCGTCGTGAACGGCCAGATCGTCGATCAATTCTCACTCGACCAATTCTGCGGCTCGAAGTACGTGATCTTCTTTTTCTATCCGAAGGATTTCACCTTCGTTTGCCCCACCGAACTCCATGCCTTTCAAGATCAGCTCGCGGAGTTTGCGAAGCGAGATGTCGCGGTCGTGGGATGCTCGACCGATACGGAAATGTCGCACTGGGGTTGGCTCCAGGTGCCCCGCGCCAAGGGCGGGATCGAGGGGGTCACCTATCCGCTCGTGGCCGATACGAACAAGACCATCTCGGCGGCCTACGATGTGCTCGTCGGCAGCTACGATCTCGACGAGTTCGGTGATCTCTTCGCGGAGGGTGAACTGATCGCCTATCGCGGTCTCTTTCTCATCGACAAGGAAGGCATCGTCCAACACCAGCTCGTCAACAATCTCCCCCTCGGTCGCTCCATCAAGGAAGCGATCCGTATCGTCGACGCTCTCCAGCATTTCGAGGCCAATGGCGAGGTCTGCCCGATGGACTGGGAACTCGGCGACGAGGCAATGAAGCCGGATCACGAGAGCACCGCCGCCTATCTGGCCAAAGGTTCGTGAGAGGCCTGCGAAGCCGACGATGGCAAGGAGAAGTGTTCGTTCGCTTTCCAGTCAAAACAGCGAAGTGCCGATTCCATCAAGGCCTTCTTCGAGCCGCTATACCTGAATCCGAAGATGGGGAACCACGGAACACACCGAATTCACCGACAAATCAAGGGAATGCGGCGGAATCGAAATTCACTCATTGAGTGAACCCATTCCGTCGCTCTCTTCTCTCTGATTCCATGTCTTCAGTATTTTCTGTGGTTGGCCATTCACGATTTTAGGCTAGATGATGGGCGCCCTGCAAGGGAGACAGCGGAACAGACACGACCAGTTTCACGAGCCTTCAGTTCACTCGGTTGATCCGGAACTCTTCGAGGATCACACCATACAGGACAATCCAGGCCGAAGCGGTTCCCGGTGGCGGAGTCAGGCGCGTGGTTGCACCCTTCGGGTCCGGACGAATGAGGAAGCGGGTGAGCAGGGATTTTCCATCCTTGTCGAAGTACTGGATCTGGATTGTGGCCTTGTCCTTTTCGCCAGTTCCGGTCGCGGTGACTTCGTAGGTGATGCCTTCCGCCAACGGAAAAAACGGCGAGGAGCCGCCATACCCTGCATGGAACACGGTTTTCCCATCCGGTCGAGTGTAGAGCCGTCCGTCGCGCTGGGGATGCCAGCCGGAGTAGCTCAGTTCCCCGTAGCGGAAATCCGGGTTGGGAATCAGTGAGTTTTCCTCCGTTTCCTCCGCAAGACGCAGGCTCGCGATCCGGGTGATCCGATCATTGGAGCGAAAGCGCAACCGCAGACCTGTGGCATCCTGCGGAGCGTAAAAGACCGCGACCGAAGTCTGAAGCTGTTTTGTCAGGAAAAAGAGTCGCGGAGTGGTCCTCGCGCCCGGAATGTCGGCACCGAACCCGGGAATCTCCTTCCTGTCTGCATTCTGAAACACCACTTCGCAAGTGCTGCTCAATCGGTGCTGATGGCTTTGCAGAGTCAGGATGTGAGCCCGGTCGTTTTCCTCCACCACAAAATCCCCCTCGGCCCGGGCGACGATCTCCAGCTTGTATTTTTTTCCGCCGACGACCGGAAGCAGGTGCGTCCCGGCTCGGACCGTGAGTGTGGCGAAGCCATCCGAAACCTTGGGCACGGTCCCTTCCGCTGTCTCGAAGAGGCCCTCGGCCGTGTCCCTGGAAAAGTCCACCTCGATGGCCCTCGTCACTCCGGGAACCACCAGCCCCGCCGCAGCGAGAGAAAGGAAAAGCCATCTCAGTTTCATTCTCATTGGAGTTGGAAATCCAGCCAGAGACCTTTCGCATCGTTGAAGAGTCCGGATCCGTCGTGTGAACTCTCCTCGCGCTCCTCACCCCGCAGTCGGTAGATGCGACCGAGCTTTACCCGGAAGGCCGTGCGCTCCGCCTCGTTCGCCGCGACGGCACTCAGCGGTATCGCAAGCAGCGCCGTCCACGATTTTTCGCCAGCCGTCACCGTCGTCTCCCAATCACCACCCAGTGCGGGTTCGGAAAAGGCGTGCCCACCGGGTCCGACGGCAAGGTAGAAGTCCTCGCCTTTGTGATTGCGCAGGCGCACCTCGAATCGATCCCCGTTCGGAAAGACCCGCCCGGCAGGAACCGACGGTTTCACCTGTCCGGAAAGGTCGCCATCGGCTCCGTCGAAGCGCAGATACAGGGATCTGCGGTCGTGCATGACCCGGACTTTGGTGGAATGGGCGGAGGCCTCTTTCGCAAAATTTCTCCAGTCGTCCACTTTCCGGAATCCCTCCACGATGGCCGCCTTCTCCCAGTGGGGAGAGGTCGCCTCCCGCCATTCGTTGCTCGATTCCTCGACATAGGGAACCATCACCCGACCGAGGCTCGCCGCGAGCCTGTCGAACTCGGCACGGTGCCGTCGGAGAATCTCTCGGGACAGCGGATGGGTGGCCGCCTTCTCCGCATCCGCGAGCAGGACTTTCGCCTTTTCCTCAATGCCGGGCGTGACGATCAGGTTCTGAAAAATCTCGCTCGCAGGCGTGTGGCAGTTCACAAACACGGTTTCGGGAGCCTGATGCCATGCGTCGCGGATCAGTTGATAAAACGCAGCCATCTCCGTCTCCGCGCCGCGATAGACCCGTCGGATGTAGTCCGCCCTCAGTGCCTGCGGATCGCGGGACGGATCCCACATGAGTTTGGCCATGACCCATTTTTCGATTCCGTCCGCGTCCCAGGAGGAAAGATCGTCCCTGTCGCCGGGAAAGCCCTCGGTATGCACCTGCACGCCTCCGAATTCCGCGAGTGCCTGGAAATCCTCCGCCGCGGTGTCGGCCACGGCATTGAACCCGTTCGGATAGTAGTAGCCGAAGGATCCCAGCGCACCTTTCCTCACTTTTCCCCATGCTTCGAAACGTCGCTTCCAGATGCCCTCGTCGTAGATGTCGATCTTTTGGGCTTTCCCGGAACGAATGGGGTAGCGCAGGTTCTGGGTCGGATAGGCGGCAAACTCGGGAAGGATTGCCGGATGCAGCGGAACCCCGGGTGGTTCGGCGGTGAAGATGTAGGCGTGGGTCCGCAGTTGCAAGCCAGGGTGGTCTTTTGCCAGGCCTTCGGCGACCTGGTTGAGCATCCGGAAGTTTCTCGTCGAAAAGAAGAGGGGTTCCTTGGTGGCATCGGAGGATCTGGTCGTAAGGCTTCTTCCGTCCGGAAACGGAATCGGTGCCAGACAGCTCGGGCATCCGCAGACCGTCCAGTTGTCGGCAATGGTGGCGTGCAGATACTCCATCTCCCGGCCCGGCAGCGTCACGAGCAGTTTGCGCATGGTGGCGAGGATCGCCGCCGGAGTGCCCGGATAGGTATAACAGGGCTGCCGCCAGACATTGTTAACCCGCTGACCGTCGATCAGAGGCAACACCTTTTCATCTTCCTCCCGGGCCTTGTCGAGCCAGAACATGTAGCTGCCCGAGTAGCCCAGTTGCGCTCCGTTCAGCCAGGCGAGACAGTTGTTCCCCTTGTGCAAATGCCAGGGTGAGTTCAATCCGTTCCGACCCTTCCATTTGTAGCACTTCAGATCACCCGACCCGCTGATGTAGCGATCGCGAAAGACCGGGCACGAGAGAAAATCCGAATCCTCCAGGGTCAGCTCCTCCACTTTGGAAAAGATCGCGGAGAACCCGACATTCGGGCGCGGCCAAATCAGGTCGCTGTTGCGCTCGAGCAGGGCGTGGACGCCGTAAAAGGCACCGCGCGGATGTGCTCCGAAGAGATACAGGTTGCCATGCTTCGGTCTCACCGCAAATCCGTCGGTACCTTCGAGGGCTTTCCGATCATCCGAAAACTCGTCGGCCCAGGCCCGACCAAGGAAGATTTTTCGGGTCTTGCGCGGGGACGGCTCCGCCAGCAACGCAGGAGCGTTTCCGGTCAGAGCCGTCATCCAGTGCCGCAACTCCCGCGCCGCGTGCTCCTCGCGCGGGTCGCAGCCCGGAGCCAGCACGATCTCCCAATCGTCAGCTTCCTTCCCCTTGCCCTGGAGAACCGGGGCCGCTGTCGTCTCGGGCACCAGCTCCGCCTTCACAATCTCGTTCGTCCGCCACGATTCGAGATGGTGATGCCCGGTCGCGTAGATCACCCGCAACAAGGTGGCCTCTGCCGGGACGGCAAAGCTCGCACCGGGCTTGCGCTCCACCAGGGCCAGGAATCGGCGCTGTTCATCATAGGCGAGAATCTGTGCGCCGGGTGCGCCCTGAATGCTCGTGAGGAGATACCTTCCCCCGCCGACTACGGGAATAAAATCGGTGAGCGCGTATCCATTCTGCCTGACCTGCAGAATCGTTCTTCCATCCTTTTCGATCACCCCGGCAAGGTAGTGCTCCGACCAGCCGGAGTAATTGTCGGATCCTTCCGAAAATTCCCCGTTGAGGATCAGGCTTTTCGACGGCTGTGGCTCCAGTTTCACCGGACCCAGGGTCACGCCCGGTGCCGATACCACCAGCCGAAGCTTCGCCGCATCAACGGGTGCGCGGAAAAGATGGGAATAGGATTTTCGGCCGGGCGTGAGCCGCTGCCAGTCCCCTGCGAGGACGCCGTCGTAGGGCAGCTTCCCCTCGCTGTCCCGCAGGTGAATGATCCAGCGCCCCCCCTCTGATGCGCCTTCCACGTCGAAACGAAGTCGATAGACGACACCTGGGTTGACCGGAAGTTGCTCTGACTCGGCGGCTCCCAGGGCTACCGAGACGAGAAGGAGTGCGGCAGTGTATCCTTTCATTGCGAAACGTTCGGTTTGTGAGAGGACAGGACGGCGACTCGATCCGCCAGGATTTCCCACTTGTCACCTCGATTTCCCAGCCACTTCACTGGCCTCGTCTCGCCGCGAAAGAGTGTGGAAAAGGGGGAGGCGGGCCTCATCCGCCAGGCGGGCGGGAGAATGGTGCGGCCGCTTCGCGGGCTTCCTGCTCCAGATCCGAATCCCAGTAGCCATCACGCACACATTGAGTGAGGTACTCCCTGAGGAAAGGCTCGACTCCTCCAAACCTCTCGAACTGAGCCACATGGGTAAGTTCGTGAACGAGAAGGGAGGGATTGGTCGCCTGGGAGGACTCGAGATAGATGCCGTAGTTCACCGCCATTCCGGTAGGGCTTTCGAAGAGGAAGCCAAAGAGTCGGTTCAGCATCCGGATGAAGCGATGCCCCGGGGTGGGCACCCGCGGTACTGGCAGGATGCGCACTTCCTCGGGCCGCCTCACTCCGACATCCTTCGCCCAGTGATGTTCCCATTCACGGAGAGGGCGGCCTTCGCGCAGGATCTCTGCTTCCTGCCGACGAACCCAGCGGGTTCCCAGCGGAAGCGTAGCCTTGACGAGGATCTCGACCCAAAAGGATTTCATGTTCGTGGCAGCACCGTGGTCGTATATGTACGCATACCGAGGCGATTCGGTCCAGTGCATCCCGAGACGGAATCAGGGAATTCTACCGAGCCTCCCGACCCGAGGGGACATTGGGGGCATCCGGCGGCCGGACCACTTCAGGAAGGTATTCGCCAACGACGCTCCGTTTCCACCATTGGCCGGTCTCCTGTCGTTCGTGAGGAGTAGTGAACTCGTAGCGCATGAGGCGTGCGCGGAGGAACTGGGGAGGTTCGTCAGGAAAGGGGTCGTTTGCGAGGAGGGACTTCACGGAAGGATCCCCCTGAAAGAGTTTCCGGACGAGCCGCTCAAACCAGGCCGCGTTTCGGCTGCGGTAATCAAAGTGCCCCTCGAGGGCAGCGAACCAGAACTGCCACGCCACCCGTGGCTGGTGTGGCGCGACCTGAGCGGGTCGCTTGCCAATCTCATCGACCTTCCAGGAGAAGTCGTAGGCAAGCCAGGTGGTCCCGTCGGTGCTTCCCTCGAGAATGATCTCGGGACGCTCCGTCGTCATCGTGCGGAAGAGTCCATATCCGGAAACAAAGTGGAACGGAGCGAGTGCGTCGGAAAACCGGTCGAGCCAGTCAGGACTGAGGTCGCTCGCCAATAGGGGCTTCGGGGCATCGTGGAGATTTGTCAGGACGACTCGAAGATCGAGGAGGCCGATTCCCAGCAGAGCCGGACTCGCCAACGCGAGGCGAAGGAGCGATCTCTTCCTCGAACTCGTCGGAGTGTGCTCGGAGGTTCTGATTCGCAGAATCCGTTTCCATCGACGCGGCCACAGTCCGTCGTGCATGAGCGGGAGGCAGAGAGCGATGGTGAGCCAGTTGAAGTAGGCAAAATTTCCCGTCAGGAGAATCAGACCCATCAAACCGACAAATCCGGATGCTGCAGCAAGGCGTCCCCATCGGCCCAGGCAGATTGCGAAGGGGAGGACGAGCTCAGTGAAATACATCGGCCAAAGCGACACTTTGTGAAACCAGGCGGGGAGTTGATGCATCCACCACGCCACCCCGTTGGGGATGGGCTGGGTCATGTAGTGGAAGGTCATCGCGGTACCAGCGGGCCACCACTCAGGTGTCGTCTCGGAAGACCAGGCGAGTTTCACCCACCCCGAAAAGAACATCAGCTTTGCGATGAGAAACCAGACGAGGACAAGTGCGGCGCGATTCACCGGCGTCAGCGGCGGCGGATCGCTCCAGACGGATCGCGCGGACCACGGACAAAGAAAGAGGGCGAGCCATCCGGTCTCGAGGAGGAGGATATCCCATTGGAAACTCATGAAAACTCCGCCCGTATTCACGAGGGAAAGATAGATCACCCACAGTCCCGTCAGGGACGGCCCCGTGAATCGCCCGATGACAACAAAAATGGCAAAAACACACCCGGAAAGACAGGCTCCGTGCAGGGCCGCATCCGAGGCCCCCGTGAGCCAGAACAAGTTGGGCAGAGCCCACTGCGGAGACCGCCCTTCCGCCCCGAGGCGGTCGCGGAGAAAATCGAGGAGACGGGAGGCCGGCTCGAGCCCATCCTCCCCCACGAGCAAGCCGACTTGCGTCCACCAGGAGGAGATCGCAAGGAGGTAGATCAGCCCGAGCGCCCGGAGAAAAACGGATCGACCGATCCGGCAGGCGGACGTGTCAGGCTTCAAGAAGGCGAGTGGCAAGGAGAAACTCACGTTTTGTTTATACCCGCCATCCCCCTTTGCCGAAATGCGAAAATGCAGTAGATTCAACTCGGTTTCCGCCGCGCCCGTCTGCGGATTCACCGTGTGATGACATCCGAATACAACTGGCATCCGGGGATCCCGAGCAAGTCCGTTTTCAAGGTCGAATCCCGCAACCTCGGTTGGTGGGTGCTTCTCGCCGTCCTGGTTTCCGTGCTCATCCACATCGTCCTCTATGTCGTCCTTGGTGCGATCGAGCGGCACTACCATACCCCGGCCGAAGACGGCATTGTCTGGCGCTCGAAGCGCGAGCAGGTCTCGATCGACCGTGAAAAACTCAACGAACTGCTCGCCGACCCCGTCATCCCCAAACAGACCGAGGTGAAGCCGGAAAAGGTGAGCGACCTCGATCTCACCGACAAGTCGCTCGACGAGTTCGACCTCATGGAGAAGGTGAAAACGGAAGCGATCCGCCTTTCTCCGGTCGATGCACCCAAGATTTTCTCAACCGAGGCTCCGAAAGCACCCGGCCAGGCCCTCGAGATCGCTGCCGCGAACATCGAAATCTCCGCCGCCGAGATGCTATCAAAGGATCTCGCCGAAATGCGCAACAAGCTCGTCGAGTCCTCCGCCGCTGTCTCCGTCGCCCAGCCCGTGCTCGAACTGAATGCGAGCGAGAATGTCGGCGAAGGCGTTGACACGGACCGTTTCTTCAAAGATGCCGCCGCGAAGGCCTTTGGAAACAATGCCGATGAATTCGTGAAGGGATACGCGAGCCTCGACGAGCTGATTGGTCGGACCGGCGGCCTTCCCTCGGGTGAGGAAAAGATCGCCCTGCCCACGGACATTCTCTTTGCCTACAACGAATACCAACTCAAGGAAGAGGCCCGGCTCAGCATGATGAAGCTCGCCTTCATCGTGCAGACCAATCCCGACGCGACCTTTGTCATCGAGGGCCACACCGACAGTTTTGGGGGAGATGAATTCAATCTCGACCTCAGTCGGAAACGCGCCGAGGCCGTGCGACAATGGCTCGTCGAGCGACTCCGCATCGATGCGTCGAACATCCAGGTCGTCGGAATGGGCAAGACTCGACCGATTGTTTCAACGGCCGGCACCGCCGAACAACAGGCTCTGAACCGCCGGGTCGAGATCGTCGTGCGCAAACAGTGAGTCCGTCCTTGCCGGGAAGGTCGATGGCGAGTAGCCTCGGCCATGCATCGTCGCGATTGGCTCAAGGGAACGACGGCAGCGGGTGTCGCCCTTCTTTCCTCCCGCTGGACGAGGGCGGACGACACAGCCGCCGGGATCACCATGCACTTTCCCGCCCTCGCCGAGACCGTCCTCGCCAAAGCGAAATCCCTGGGAGCCTCCTTTGCCGATCTCCACCTGATGCAGATCGACGAGGAATCGATCTTTGTCCGCGAGCGCATGGTGCAGGGGGTCGACGCGGCTTCTTCGCTCGGCGCTTCCGTCCGTGTCCTGGTCGGGGGGGCCTGGGGCTTTGCCGCGAGCAGTGATCTCAGCGAGGCGCGCCTCCTTGCCCTCGTCGATTCCGCCGCAGCCATGGCTCGAGGCCAGATTGGATGGCGAGCCCGGCCTGTCGAGATCGAAACCTTGCCCGCCCACACGGGTGAGTGGCACCAGTCGGTCGCGACCGATCCGTTCACGATCCCGCTCGAGGAAAAGGTCGAGCGCCTTCTCGCCATCACGGGAGCCGCCCTCGACAAAGGGGCAAGTTTTTGCACCGCGCACGTCACCGCCGTACGCGAACGCAAGTGGCTCGCCAACACCTTCGGGACGCGCATCGAGCAGTCGCGAATGCGGCTGCATCCTTCCTTCCAGGTCACCGTGGTTGATCCGAAGAAGGGGGAGTTCGCCTCGCGGGCCAGCTTTCGCCCTCCGCGCAGCGCCGGATGGGAACACCTCGCCGGCTGGGATGCCGCCGCCGAAGCGACCCTCGCGGTGGAGCAGGCAAACGAAAAACTCGCCGCCCCATCGGTCGCACCCGGTGCCTACGATCTCGTCATCGCCCCTACCAATCTCTGGCTCACCATCCACGAGACCGTCGGCCATCCCACAGAACTCGACCGCGCCCTCGGCTACGAGGCAAACTTTGCCGGCACCTCCTTCTGCACTCCCGACAAACTCGATCAACTGCAATACGGCAGCGAGATCGTAAATCTCTTCGCCGACCGCTCCACCGAAGGTGGCCTCTCCACGGTGATGTGGGACGACGACGGAGTGAAGACTCGCGGAAAGGAATTTCCCATCGTCGAAAAGGGACTCTTCCGGAATTTCCAGATGGCCCTTGGTCAGGCCGCCCTGATCGGGCGGGAGGGCGGATCGAACGGCTGTGCCTTCGCGGACAACTTCGATGCCTTCCCGATTCAGCGCATGCCCAACATCTCGCTCCAACCTGGTCCTGACAATACCACCACCGCAGAGACTCTCCTCTCCGGAATCGAGAACGGCATTTACATCGAGGGCAACGGGAGCTGGAGCATTGACCAGCAGCGCTACAATTTCCAGTTCACCGGTCAGGTCTTCCACCGCATCCGGAACGGTAAACTCGACGGCATGCTCCGCGATGTCGCCTACCAGGGCAACTCGGTCGACTTCTGGAATGCCTGCGACGGACTCGGGGGAAGATCCAGCTACGAACTCGGCGGAGCGATGAACTGCGGCAAGGGACAGCCCCAGCAGGCCGCACCGGTCTCCCACGGAGCCCCTCCGGCCCGCTTCCGTCGCATCAACGTTCTCAACACCGCCGCCGAGTCCGGCAAAGGCGTCGCATCGCGCGGCGGATGTGGTGCCGGGCGCATTGCCTGGACTTGAACCGAAGCAAATCCCTCCGTACCAGTTTCCCCCCTATGCCAGATCCTTCCACCCAACCCCCTTCTGTCGGAGACCTGACCCTCCTCGGTCACAGCGAAACCCGTCTTCCCCGTTCTCCGGAGGAAGCCCGGCTCGAAGTCTTCGCGAATCGGAACGCGGGTCGCAATTTCTGGATCGAGCTTGATTATCCGGAGTTCAGCTCGCTCTGCCCCGTCACGGGCCAGCCCGATTCGGCCCACCTCACGATCCGCTACATTCCCGACCAGACCTGCCTCGAGACGAAGTCTTTGAAATTCTATCTCGCCTCCTTTCGAAATCTGCCTGCGTTCAACGAAGACATCGTCAACCGCATCCTCGACGAACTCTCTGCGGCCTGCTCGCCCCGCCGCATGGTGGTGAAAGGGCGCTTCTCCCCGCGAGGCGGCATCCGCCTCACCGCGACGGCTGCATTCCCCGATCCGGGCCTGGCCGATCCTGAGTGACGCAATGAAGGTCATCGTCCTCGTCAGCGGCGGAATGGATTCGGTCACCGCCCTCTATTCGGCCGCGAACGAGCACGAGGTCGTCGCTGCTCTCAGCTTCGACTACGGCGCAAAGCACAACCACCGCGAACTGCCGTTTGCGTCCTGGCATTGTCACCAACTCGGCATTCCTCAGGAGATCGTGGTGCTCGATTTCATGGATCGACTCTTCAAGAGCGACTTGCTCCGGAGCGGGGGAGAGATCCCCGAAGGCCATTACGAAGCGGAGAATATGAAGCAGACCGTGGTGCCCTTTCGCAACGGCATCCTCCTCGCGGTGGCGGCTGGCGTTGCCGAAAGCGCAGGGGCAGACGGACTCGTCATCGCGGCGCACTCCGGCGATCACGCGATTTATCCGGACTGCCGGGAGGACTTCATGCGCCCCATGGCTGAGGCGATCCGGATCGGCACCTACGCTGGAATCGAAGTGCTGCGTCCCTTCATCGACCTGCGCAAGGAGGGCATCGCGGCAGTCGGGGCACGACTCGGGATCGACTTCGCAAAAACCTGGTCCTGCTACAAAGGGGGCGAAGTCCACTGCGGCAAATGCGGTACCTGTGTCGAACGGAAGGAGGCCTTCTCACGGGCCGGGCTGCCCGATCCGACGAACTACGAGGAGACCTGAAGGCATCCTCCCCTGCCGCCAATGCGGCTCGATGATTTCCGGAGACGCCCGGTTTTCGATCAGGTTTTCCTTGTCAACGCGGGAGTCTTTCGGCAGAGTCCCGCCATGCGAATTTCGACAATCTGTCTGACTGCATTGGCCGCTCTTGGGATCGGGGCGGGTTCTGCCCACAGCGAAGAGCGTTCTCCGTTCTGGTCGCGCAAAGAAGACAAGGCGGAAGCGCCCTCGAAAAAGACGGAGAAACCGGCGAAGAAAAAGGCCGAGTTGGCAAAGTCGGCTCCCTTCGCAGATGCCTTCGCGTGGTTGCCCCTGTCGGAGAGCGGTTTGCCCAAACGAGTCGAGATCAACCTCACCGAACAACGTCTGCGTGCCTACGAAGGTTCGCGTGTCGTCCTGACCACAAAGATCAGTTCCGGTCGCAACGGGGCTACTCCAACCGGTCGATTCCGGGCTGGGTACAAGGACGCCGAACACTACTCGAGCCTCTACCACAACGCGCCCATGCCCTGGAGCGTGCAGGTCTCCGGCAATATCTTTATTCACGGCTTCACCATTGTCCCCGATTTCCCGGCGTCCCACGGATGCATTCGCGTTCCTCTCACCGGACGAAATCCCGCGAAACGGTTTTTCAACTGGGTCACCCCGGGGACGCCCATCGTCATCTCCTACTGATCCCCACCGGGGAACTCACCTCGTTGTCTCCATCGGTTCACCTGCCTTCGCAATGGTGAAGGGGCGGAAGCGGATATCGGCGAGGTCGCGGATCCAGTTCACGAACGTTTTCGGGTTTCCCCCCACTTCCGAACTGCGTCCGAGTTCGCGGCCGTCCGGCGACATGACGACTAGCGTGGGAACCGACAGAATCCGATAGTTTTCGACCAGACTGCGGAGCCGGGGAGAGGCTTTGGCGATGTCTCGGGGCACCGCGACCTCCTGGAAGATGATCTGGTGTCGCGCGAGAAACTGCCAATGTTCGGACAACATCAGATCGGCGATCGGTTTGCGGCTCTCCTCTTCTGCGTCTTGTCGCGTGAAGAGAAAGACCCGGGAACGTTTGGCGTAGGGAATTGCTCCGAAAGGGTCGCGAGGGAGTTCTTTTGGCGGTTCCACTTTCTTGCCCCTCTCGACGGCGGCCACTTCGTCGCGCTTGTCGTCCGGCGTTTCCCCCTCCAGGAGAATGATCCGGACGACGGCGTAGATGACAGCGAAGACCGCTACCCAAGACAGAAAGCGAATCATTCTTAAAATTATAGCTATCATTACAAAACGTCAACCCGTTTCATTCCAGGCGGGCCGGGAGTCGGCCTGTCACGGAGCTCAGAAACCGGAAAACGGAAGGGACAAAGGCGAAAGACTTCGCCCTGCGTCACCCCAAAATCGAATTGAAGGTCGCACTCG
>CALDKL010000788.1 GCA_937898895.1 uncultured Verrucomicrobiae bacterium
CGCCTTGAAGTTGAAAAAGATTCCTCACGAATTTTGCACACGTATTTAGCGATCATCACACTAGCGAATCGGGAGAAATGTGTCCAGCCTGATATCATAGTTTTGGCTCCTCCCAGACCGGAATACCGCCAGCGGCCTCTTCGGCTCGATACCATTCGTGATAGGGGCGGGTCGGGGACATCGCGGCGCTCTCATTGACCATGAGCGGGATTGCCTCGGTCCAGTATTGGTCGAAGGCGAGCTTCATCTGTGCGGCAATGTCAGGATGGTCTGCAATGATGTTCTTGGTTTGTCCGGGATCGGTCTCCATGTCATAGAGGGAGGGGGTTGCCGGTGTCGATGGAGCGGCCTTTTTGCCTTTGTTCTTCCCTCCGATTCCACCTCCGAGCTGGGGTCCGACATAGCGGTATTTCTGGTTCCGAACCGAGAAGTTCACATGGCGGAAGTCCTCGGGATTCGCCCCGGTGGGCCAGCGACAGAAGTGATTGAAAAGATAGCGGTCGGCCCATCCATCGGTCTTGCCTTCGAGCAGGGGCAGCAGGCTGCGTCCCTCGACCTGTCCCTCGGGGATCGGGGCTCCGGCGAGTGCGGCAAGGGTCGGGAGAATGTCGATGTGCGAGGCGATGCGATCGATCTCTCGTCCTGGGGTGAGTTTGCCAGGCCAACGGACGAAAAAGGGGACCCTGGCTCCGCCTTCGTCGGTGGTTCCTTTGAGACCTTTCATGCCTGCGTTGAAAAAGGGATATCCGGGCGCGAGATCCTTGCCCACCGTCCCCGAGCCACCTCCGGTCATACCGTTGTCGGACATGAAAATGACGACGGTATTTTCCGCCAGACCCCATTCCGCGAGTTTCGCGCGGAGGCGGCCGATGTTCTCGTCGATGTTTTCAATCATGCCGTAAAAGCCTGCCTGTTCGGCACCAAAGCCGAGTTCGATGAAACGTTTTGTGTTTCTCTCCGGCGCGACGAAGGGACCGTGAGGGGCATTGGTCGAGAGGTAGCAGAAAAAGGGTTCCGCTGCGCTCGACTTCGCCCTGATCCAGCCGAGAGCGGCGGTGAAGAGTACATCGGTGCAGAATCCGTGAGTCCTGACGAAACGCCCGTTGTGTCGAATCACCGGATTTTCATAGGTGTTCCCTGGAGCATCTGCGCAAGAGCAATCGTAAGCCTGGCCGATCCCGCCGGCACCGTGGATGAAGACTTCGTCGAAGCCGCGCTTTTCGGGCTGGTACCCGGCCTCGTCGCCGAGGTGCCATTTGCCGAAGATGCCCGAAGTGTAGCCTGTTTTTCTCAGCACCTGCGGGAGGATGGTGGCGTCGAGGGTCATGCGCTCGCGTTCGAGGATGGTGTGGGTGACGCCGTTTTTCTCGGGGTGGCGTCCGGTCATGATCGCGGAACGGGTCGGGGCGCAGGTTGGCGCGACGAGAAAGCGGGTGAACCGCGTGCTCTCGCCATAGAGCGTATCGAGATTCGGCGTTTTCAGCCAGGGGTGTCCGTGGGCCGCAATCGGTGCGTAGCCCTGGTCGTCGGTGATGACGAGGACAATATTCGGTTTCGTGCCGACGAGTTCAGCAAAGGCCGGCAAGGTGAGTGCAAGGAGAAGCGAGAAGAGAATCGGAACCTTCATGGGACAGAATGATCGGATTGTGAACGAGTTTACGAAAGAGGGGGAGTCCCGGATCGAGCCA
>CALDKL010000789.1 GCA_937898895.1 uncultured Verrucomicrobiae bacterium
TCACGCCGGGGCCGGGGGTACCGAGGCGTGCGACTGGGCCGACATGCTCCTGCGCATGTACCAACGATGGGGGCAGCAGCAGGGCTTCAAGGTGGAGATGGTCGACGTGCAGGAGGGCGAAGAGGTCGGCATCCGCGGCGCGACGCTCCGATTCGAGGGGGAGAATGCGTATGGATACCTCAACTGCGAGCGGGGAGTGCACCGACTCGTGCGCATTTCCCCATTCGACTCGCAGGCACGGCGCCACACCTCGTTTGCGAGTATCGACGCCACTCCCGAGTTGGCCGAGGAACCGGAGTTGGAGATCGACGAGAAAGATCTCGAGATCACCACGATGCGATCCGGAGGCAAAGGCGGACAGAATGTGAACAAGGTGGAGACGGGGGTGCTCATGCGTCACCTCCCCAGCGGGGTCATGGTGCGCTGCACGATCGAGCGCAGCCAGCACAAGAATCGCGACCTCGCCCTGAAGATTCTCAAGGCCAAACTGCTCCAGATCGAGGAGGACAAAAAGCGCTCCGAGATGGAGCGGGTCTATGGAGAAAAGGGGGAGATCGGCTTCGGCAGCCAGATCCGATCCTACGTGTTCCAACCCTATCAGATGGTCAAAGATCACCGCACCGGCTGCGAGACGAGCAATATCCAGGCGGTGATGGACGGCGATCTCGCCGCCTTCATCGAGGCCAAGTTGCGAGGTCATGTTGCGGGCGAGTCGCGCGATGATCTGTGAAACGGTGCCCGGACTCGGGCCCGGACTCGGGTTTCGTGCGTGCATCCCGAGGGCGGATTGGCATACACTGTCTCCGATGATCCGAGTTCAGGTGATCGTGTTTGTTTTGCTCACCGGCTTTGCCACCGCTCAGGACGGGGGAGAGGCCGGGACAGGTCCGGCGGTGGATCAGCGCGATTACCCCGACTCGATCAACGGCTGCGCTCCGGCGACCGTACTCAATCTGCTGCGCTTCGGAGGGGCGGAACTGGCTCGGGCGGAAGAGGCGCTGGTCGGTGCCACCGACGGGGTCAAAATGCGTTTTCTCGTGGATCGCTACTTCCGTGGGCGACCCTCGGCAGTGTTTCCGGGACAGCCCAGATGGGGATTGCACGGAATCGAGGCAACGGATCTGGCCGCAGGAATGCGGGAACTGTTTGCGGAACACCATCTCGCTCCCTGCGAAGCCGCCTATCTCGATCGTGAGGAAGGGGAGGACGAAGGGACGCATCTCCACCGCGTTGCCAGCCTCATCCGCGATTCGATCCAGGCCGGTCTTCCTCCGATCCTGAATCTGCGTTCCTTTTACGTAAAACGTCGCGAGGAGAACGGGTCGGAGCCCCTCTGGGAGGCGGGGGTGAGCCATTACGTCCTTGTCCTCGCGCTCCGCACCGAGCCGTCCACCTGCGGAGTCGAACTTGCGATTCTCGATCCGTGGCGGGCCCGTCGCTCCGTTGTCTATCTTCATCGCGAGGCCAACGGCCGCGATTTTCGTGCGCTCAAAGGTGTCGCGGAATCCGGCACCTGGCTGTCGGGACGACCGTTTCTGCAGGTCCTTGCGCCCGACCTGCCGACCCTGCGGCCTGCCGACGTGGAGTGGTCCGAGCGATATCTCGTGGTGGCCAATCATCTCATCGGTCGGTTTGGTCTGTATTCTCCCGTTTCTCCGGAATCGGGAGGTCGTTCGGGCCGAGAGGAAACCAGGAAACCATGAAATTGCCTCTGAAATTCGTTCGTCCCGCGCTCGTGAATCGGCTCTATCGGGGAGCCTTCCGCTCGGGTCACGGGAGAGCCCGAGGCGGGTTGCGCCAGGCGGTTTGTCGGGCACTCTTTTACCCGGTCGAGGCACTTCGGTTTCCGCCCGGATCAACGCTCGAGGTGGACCTCGTCGTGCGTGGCCGCGAGACCACCTTGCGACTGCCCTCTTGGAACCGTCAATTCTCCCCTCTGTATTTTTCGCGATATGCGGAGGGATACGAGACGATTGTGGCCAGGAGCCTTGCCGCACACCTTCCCGATGACGGAGTCCTGGTCGATGTGGGCAGCAATTGGGGGTATT
>CALDKL010000790.1 GCA_937898895.1 uncultured Verrucomicrobiae bacterium
GGACTTCACCCAGCGCGACTATGGCAACCGCATGGGAATTCCCACGGTGAGCGGGGCGATTCAGTTCGACGATTACTACATCTACAATCCACTCGTCTTTTGCGGTACGGAGGGGGTCATCACGATCAGGGATATCGAAAAGAAGATCGAGGCGGGCATGAAGGTGATCGCGGTGGGCGGACGCACCGGGCGCGATGGTCTTCACGGGGCGACGTTTTCCTCGGCCGCACTCGACACCGAGAGCCACGAATCGGATCAGCAGGCCGTGCAGATCGGCAACCCGATCGAGGAGAAGAAGGCGGCCGATTTTGTCCTCGCGGCGAGGGAGAAGGGGCTCATCGAATTCATCACCGACTGCGGTGCGGGAGGTTTCTCCAGTGCGGCCGGTGAGATGCTCGAGGTCTGTGGAGGTACCATCCATCTCGATCAGGTGAAGCTGAAAGAGCCAGGGCTGGTGAGCTGGGAAATCTTCATCAGCGAGAGCCAGGAGCGCATGGTGCTCGCCGTCAAAGAGTCGGCCCTGCCCGAGTTGCGTAAGCTCGCCGACCTCTACGAAACGGAGTTGACCGAACTCGGTGAAGCGGACGGTTCGGGCATTCTCAAGGTGACTCATCACGGCAGGATCGTCTGCGAACTGGATTGTACGAAGCTGCACGACGCCCCGACGCGCCATCTCAAAGGACGCTGGACAAAGAAAACCGTCCCGGTGGCCCCGCCCGTGCTGACGAACCCGGGGCAGGCCTTGCGTGACCTTTTCACCGACTTCGCGATCGTCTCGCGCGAACCCATTATCCGCGAATACGACCATGAGGTCCAGGGCAATACGGTCCTGAAGCCACTCGCGGGGGCCTCGGGCGATGCGCCCCAGGATGCCTCGGTGCTCCGCATCAGCGGGAGCAAGCGGCTCATGGCGATGGGTGTGGCCCTGCTCCCCGAGTGGGGCAAGGCCGACCCCTATGCGATGGGCGCGGCCTGTGTCGATGAATGTGTCCGCCAGCTCGTCGCCGCAGGTGCCGATCCGGACAGACTCGCCATTCTCGACAACTTCTGCATGGGTAATCCCGACGCGGAAGAGGAACTCGGTGCCCTCGTCGAGACCGTGAAGGGTATCGCGGCCGTGGCCGAGGTCTACGGGGCACCCTTTGTTTCGGGGAAGGATTCTTTCTACAACTACTTCGAGACAAAAGAGGGACCTGTTTCCATCCCCGTGACCATCCTCATTAGCGGGATGGGCATCATCGAAGAGCAGAGTCACGTTATCGGTGCCTCGCTGCGCAGGAGCGACAGTCTCCTCGCGATCATTGGGCATACGTCGTCCGACCTTGGGGGATCGGTCTTTGCCCGCCGTCACGGACTCGAAAATGCACTGGTTCCCGCGACGCGCTCCGAAGAGGCGTGGGCCTGTTACCGCAAATATTACGAGGCGGTGAAGAAGGGCTACATTCGCTCTGCCCACGACGTGAGCGAGGGCGGGCTTGCCGTGGCGCTCGCCGAGATGGCCTTTTCCGGAAGAGCCGGGCTGGAGGTCGACCTTTGCTCCCTGCCGATGGATCGCGACGCTTCGAAGGCTGCGATGCTGTTTGGTGAATCGCCCTCGCGCCTCGTCATCGAGGTTGCCCCCGAACATCTCGCCAAGGTCGCCGATCTGTTTGAAGGACTACCCTTCGCCGCCCTTGGGCGCGCCACTGCATCGCATGCCAACCTCCACATCGAGTGGGGCAAGGAAACCCTCGTCAACGAACCTCTCGCCGACCTCAAATCACTATGGAAGACCGGCCTTGCGCGCTACTACTGAAATTTCCCGGAACAAATTGTGATGCGGAGACGGCCCGAGCCCTCGAGACAGTGGGTTTCGTCACCGAAGTGCTGCCCGTCTCGGCACTGAAGCCCGAGAAGCTCGTCGGCGTGAGTTTGGTTGTCTTGTCAGGAGGATTCAGTTACGGCGATTATGTCATGTCGGGCCGCATTGCGAGCCTCGTCACCGAGCAGAAGATCGGCGAGACGCTGAAGGATTTCCGAGACAATGGCGGCTACGTCCTGGGAATCTGCAATGGTTTCCAGATCCTCACGCAACTGGGTCTGCTGCCTGCGGGCAGTCTCGTTGAAAATGCGAGCGGACGCTTCCAGTGCCAGTGGGTAAAGCTGAAGACGCTCGCCCCGAAGAGTCCCTTTCTCTCGCGGTGTCCCGCCGAGTTCGAGCTGCCGATTGCCCACGCGGAAGGGCGTCTCGTGACGAAGGAGGCATCCGTAGCCGCCGACTATGTGAAGAGCGGCGCGGCGGCACTCGTCTACACCGAGGACGTCAATGGCAGTTTCGAGCGCATCGCCGGACTCCAGGATGAGAGCGGACGAGTGTTTGGTCTGATGCCGCATCCCGAGCGGTTCCTCCGGAAATGCGATCACTACGATCCCGATTGGGACTGTGCCGAGGGAGAATGGGGGAGCGGATATCTGGTTTTCCGGTCCTTGTATGAGGCGATCAGGGAGGGGGAGGCCGCAGCGTAAACTTTTTCCAATGAGCAACGAATTCACCTACAAAGCTGCCGGAGTCGACATTAAGGAAGCCGCCGCCCTCGTCGGCGATATTGGCGAACTGCGCCGCCGCACCGAGGGCAAGCGCTCTCTCATGGGGGCCTTCGGTCTGTTTGCCGCGAGCTACGATCTCAGCGGATACAAAGAACCCGTCATCATGACCGGTTGCGATGGCGTCGGGACGAAGCTGGAACTCCTCCTCGAGCACGACCAACTCGAGATTGCGGGCAAGGATCTCGTCGCGATGAATGTGAACGACATTCTCACCACGGGCGGCGATCCCCTGATGTTCCTCGACTACGTGGGCATCGGAGCACTCGACAAAGCGAAAATCAAGCGCCTCATCGCGGGGATGGCCGAGCATCTCGCGAGCTGTGATTGTATCCTCGCGGGCGGTGAGACAGCGGAGATGCCGGGCATCGTGCCCGATGGCATCATTGAGTTGAGCGGTTTTTGCGTTGGTGCGGCGGAGAAGTCTGATCTGATCGATCCCACCCGCATCGAGGTGGGTGATGTGCTCATCGGGTATCCCTCCGACGGGTTCCATGCGAACGGATGGAGCCTCATTCGCCGCATTCTCAAGGTCAATCCGGGTCTCATTTCCGCCGAGGAGTGGCCGACCTTTCTTGCGCCGACTCGTCTGTATCACGACGTGGTGGCGGGCCTGAAAGAGCGGCACGTCGATATCAAGGCGATGGCCCACATCACCGGTGGTGGTTTGCCCGAGAATCTCGAACGCCT
>CALDKL010000791.1 GCA_937898895.1 uncultured Verrucomicrobiae bacterium
ACTGCGCGATGAATGGCTCCCGATGCCTTTTCAAAACCCGCGAGCTGTTCGCGGAAGGCATTGCTGGGGGCGTCTTTGGACTCGAACTGGATGCGGATTTCCTCCCCCATGCGTCGACTGCGGGCGATCCAGCGGGAAAGGAGGATCTCGAGGAGGAGAAAGGCAAAGGCCCCGAGAGCGAGATATTTCCATAGTTCCTGGCCGAACTGGTTCCCGTTGAGAAAACCGATGAGTTCCTCGAGTGTTTGTGGTTTTGCCAGGGTCACAAAATTCGCGAGGAAGGCATAATCGGAATCGGTGAGACGGACGAGGCGGCTTTCGGCCGGATCGCGCTTGACCGTAAACGGGATTTCGTTCCCCGGATCGCGGAGGAAGTCGGAGAAGAAGGGGCGTTGTGCCTCGGGGACAGCGAGGCGATAGAGCCCGGATGAAATCTGTCCCTGCAGCTTCAACACCGATCCGCCATCCATCGAGCTGAGTTGTGCGACACGCGGTTTGCCATCGGGTCCCGTGACGGGAAAGGAGGCGAGACTGCTTTCTCGCCCGGTCTCGGTCTCCTCGCCGGAGAAGGTGCGGAAGCGAGTCGGCGGGATGATCTGCGAGGGCAGCTTGTCGGCCTGCCATTTCAGAATCGCCTTCGCCTCACCGCCGCCTTCGTGGAAGACGGCGCGAAAATCGTACCAGCGATTTTCCTCGACCTTTCCGGAGAAACGGCGTTCGCGAGTGCCTTCGTTGAACTGCACGATGGATTTTCCGTCGATGAAAATTTCGAGATTGTCATCGACTTCGGCCTGGAAGGTGAGCCGTTTGGGATCGGGGATCTGGATTTTTCCGGTCCACTCGACCTTGAATCCGTCAGATGGAATGCCCGGCGCGGGACTGCCATTCATCCAATGAAACTGGATCGCAGGGTCCTGTCGGGTGTAGGCCGGTTCGGTGGCGTCGTGGCTGGCGAAGTAACGCCCGATGAGACCTTCGCCGAGGGCGCGTCCGCGCTTGCCCGCCAGCCCGAGATTCACCTCCCAGCCCGGATCGAGATTGAGCTGGTAGGAAGCAGGATCGGCGAGGTGGTAGACGAGTTCGTGGAGAAAGGGCAGAAAAGCCTGCCGCGTCACCAGATTGCCCGCAGAGAGATCGAGCGGAATCCCTAACAAAACCACCTGTCCGCGCCCTTCCTTGCGCGAGGTGAGCAGGATCGCTCCCGAGTTGAGACGTGCTCCCACCGAGGTTTCTGCGGCGAGGGCATCGGGGACCGACTGGGGACGGAAATGGGTGATGACGGTGCCGGCGAAATCGCTCCTGGCGGTGTCGGCGACTTTGGCCAGGGCAGGATGGGTGAGGGTCTGGGCCGAGGGAGAAAACGATTCGCCGGTCTTCGCGAAGAGAGGCTCGCCGATCAGCGCAGGAAGGAAGATGCCATCGGCCTCCGTTTTCCAGGTGTTGTAGAAGTCCGCCTGGGCCTTGCCTCCGGCGGCGACGAGGAGGCCGCCGCCTTCGTTCACATAACGCGCCAGAGCCGACGCGACGGGGCCGGACAGGCGGGGCACGTCGGCGAGAATGACGGTGTCGTAGATCGAGAAATCCGTCATCACGGCGAGATCGGGCAGCTCGACCACCTGCGGTTCGACGAGGAAGCGGACCGGGTCGCGAGTGGGATCGTAGTTCGGATTGAAATCATCCGCCGCGACATCGCTCTCGCCGGGGATGTTCGCCTCGAGCGTGGGATCGAGGGTGAGGGCGGAGGGGGCGAGGGCCACCGCTGCGAAAGCCGCCGCCCGGTCGAGGGCGCGGGCCGAGGGTCGGCCTTCGACGATGAGGACTTTCAACTCGCTCGCGACATTCAGCGCCGACCAACCCGTGTTGTCGCTGGCGATGTCGTCCTCGACCTCGAGGATGAGCGAGAGGGAATGTGCCCCCGCCTCGCCGAACTGGTGGGTGAAGGTCACGACCTGCTCCTCGCCGGGGCGAAGCTGCCCGAGGGACGCGTCGCGGTAGTCGCGTCCGTCATCGACGCGGAGGGAAAGCGCTGTCGGCGTGACGGCTTCGTTCCCCGTGTTCGCGATCGTCGCGGTGATCGTGACGGGCCGATCGACGCCGACGATTTCGCGGGAAAGACGCACCTCGGTGACCGCGAGATTGCGAACGAACTCCGGCAGGGGCATCCGGCGGATCATGATTTGCGGTTCGCTCGGGAGGTTCCTGAAGGCGTCGCGGAGAAAATTCCAGCGACCGCTCTGCCCGATTTCCCAACCCACATTTTGTTCATCGGTCAGGATGACGATCTGTTTCGCGGGATTGTCGCCACGGGCGAGGCTGAGAGAGGCGAGAGTGAACGCCTGGTAGGTCGCCATGGCTCCGTCGAGCGGGGCCATTTCATTCAGAGCGGCATCGAGAGCGGCGCGATCCGTGGTGGGGTCGAGGACGAGAGCCGAGGGTGCCGGACCTCCCACGATGAGGCTGAAGGCGTGCCCGCGCGGAGCGCGTTTGATGAGCGTGCGGGCCTCCTCGACGGCTCGTTCGAAATTCGTCGTTCCGTCGGTGGCGATGCCCATCGAGGTAGAGGCATCGAGGATGAGGGCGATATCCTGACGGGCACCGGGCGAGAAGCGGGAAAGATTGAGGTATTTTTCGAAGAAAATCAGCGCGGCACAGAGCAGGAGGACAAGAATCGAGGCAAAGGCGATGCGACGACGCCAGACTTTTTCATCGTGCAGGACCACGGCGACACCGAGTCCGACGACGGCGAGGAGAAGGAGTGGCAGGACGAGGAGCCAGGGCACGGTCGAGCCTGGAGGAATGAAGGGTCGGGCGAGGGCGAGGGCGAGCAGCCCTACGAGAAGACACCTCGCCGCCATCAGGAGAGCCTCTTCGAGCTGGATGCGGCGGTTGCGGATGGCGAGGGATTCGAGGAGAAAATTCATCGCCCCCCAGTCGACGACCCGGCTCGAACGGCGGTTCAGCAAATGGATGAGGATCGGGATGGAGATCCCGAGTGCGCCGAGGAGGAGGATGGTGTTGAGGAAGAGCATTCCGGGGGGTGTCTCTGGCTCCTGCTCATTCCCTGGGCAGGTCGGGATGAGCGGGAGGAGGATACAAAATCGTCAGACCTTGCGTTGTGAGAAGTAGGTAAAGAGCGCTTCGGAGACCGGGGTTTTTGTATTCATCGGCACATAGTCGGCCTGCATCTGACCGCAGGAAAGTTCAATGGATTTGAGATGGGTTTTCACCCGGTCGAGATACGAAGCGCGGATCGTGGAAGGATCGATGTTGAGGCGGCGGCCTTCGATCTCGAT
>CALDKL010000792.1 GCA_937898895.1 uncultured Verrucomicrobiae bacterium
TCGCACCAGGCGAGTGAAGGCGACCCGGTCGCGGGTGACGGCGAGGGGCTTGCGAGACACTGCGTCCTCCCTTGCGGGAAGCGGGGCGAACTCGCCGTTCCGCATCCGCTCCCATTCGTCGAGCAGGGTCGAGTCGATGCCGCGAAGCATCGTTCCGAGAAAGGTCTCGGCCTCGTCGAGTTCCATCGTCTTCAGTCCCGGCGGAATCGTCTGGGCGAGGACTTTGTAGACCTCGGAGAGATGGCGCAACAGCACCGCCTCGCTCCGCTCGATCTTGTAGTGTTTCACATAGTCTTCGAAGGACTGCCAGTTCTCGAACATTTCGCGGGCGATCGACTTTGGTCGCACGCCCGCTTCCTTCGCCCAGGGATTGCGCACGACGAAGTCGTTGTAGGTCGTGTAGATGAACTCCTTGCATGGCTGCGGATGGGTCACCTCGTCGAGCCGCTCGATCCGCTCGTCATACTCGAGACCTTCGGCCTTCATCTCGGCCATCAGCGCGGTCTTCGCCTTTTCGACCTGGCGTCGCAGTATGATGCCGGGATCCTCGAGGATGGACTCGATCAGCGACAACACGTTCAGGGCGTAATCAGTCGCGCCGAAATCGAGTTTCGCGACCGCTTCGAGCAGATAGAGTCCCAGGACCTGGTTCAGCGAAAAATCCTCCTGCAACTCGATGTGCAGGGCGACTTTCGCGGGACCACGACGTTCCGATTTGGGGATGAATGTCAGGATTTTTCCCTCGATCAATCCACGGAAGAGGGCGAAGGCGCGGCGGCGCAGCTTTTTCTTCGAAGGCGGCGTTTCGTGGCAATCGCGGATCAGGCGACGCAGGGCGAGGCAACCGTCCTCGTCGCGGCGGGAGAGGATGTGGAGGAGGAGTCCGTGGTGCATCGCGAATCGCGAGACGAGCCTCTCGGGCTCGGACTCGATGAGGCTGCGGAAGGTCTTTTCCTCCCACATCACGAATCCCTCGGGCGGCTTTTGTTTCACAAAGCGGTTCTTGCCCCCCTTCTCCCCGGCCTTCGCCTCGGCGCGCAGATTCGCGATGACGTGGGCGGGTGCCTGAGCCACCACGTAGCCGAGAGTGTCGAATCCGCGCCGCCCGGCGCGACCCGCGATCTGATGGAAGTCGCGCGCCGCGAGGATCTTCGTCTTTTCGCCACTGTATTTGAAGAGTTGCGTGAAATGCACCGTGCGGATCGGCACGTTCACCCCGACACCGAGGGTGTCGGTGCCGCAGATCACCTTCAGCAGGCCGCGCTGGGCGAGCTTCTCCACGAGGACGCGGTATTTCGGCAGCAATCCCGCATGGTGGATGCCGATCCCGTGGCGGAGCAGTTTCCAGATCTCCTTGCCGTAGGGACTGCGGAAATCCGCACCCACCAAGGCGGCCGCGATTGCTTCCTTTTCCTCCTTCGAACAGTAGTTTCGGCTCATCAGATTCTGCGCCGTTTCCGCGCAGGAGAGCTGGGTGAAGTGGACGAGATAGATCGGCGCACGTCCCTGCTTTACGAGTTCCTCGACCATTTCCTCAAGCGGGAGTTTGTCGTTGTAGGCGAACTCGAGCGGCACGGGCCGCTGCGCCGATTTCACCAGCACGGTCTCCGCTCCGGTGAGGCGGGTCAGATCCTTCTCGAAGAACGTAGTGTCCCCGAGGGTTGCGGACATGAGGAGAAAGCGCGCTCGCGGCAGGGTCAGCAGCGGGATTTGCCAGGCCACTCCGCGCTCGTTGTCGGAGTAGTAATGGAATTCATCCATGATCACGTCGTCGATCCGGGCACCCGCCCCTTCACGCAGCGCGTGGTTGGCGAGGATCTCGGCAGTGCAGCAGATCACGGGAGCCGTCGCATTCACCGTCGCGTCGCCGGTGATCATGCCCACCTTCTCCGGTCCGAAGATCTCGCAGAGAGCGAGGAACTTTTCATTCGCGAGCGCCTTCACCGGGACGGTGTAGAAACTGCGCCGTCCCTGACAAACCGCCCGAAACTGCACCGCGAGGGCAACCAGCGTTTTGCCCGATCCCGTCGGGGTGTTGAGGATGACGTTGCGGTCCCCGTAGAGTTCGAGGATCGCCGTCTCCTGGTGTTCGTAGGGCTCGATCCCCGACTCGATGAGATAGCCCAAAAACGCATCGAGGACCGCATCGTTCGTGGCGGGTCCTTCGAGACGGCTGGGGGCGAGGGCGGGCATGGGCGCGGTAAGGAGAGCACGGGAGTCGTGCGTATCCAAGGGAAGATTGGCGCGGGCTTTCGGGCTGCCTTCGCATGGGATCGGGTCAGATACCCGGCTTTCCGACGGTTCGACAGGGTAGAAGGGTCCGCACGACCCTCTGCAAACGCAAATCAGGCCGAGGGAGAGGTTGCCAGCCCCTTCGCGAGAGTGCTAAGCTCTTCCTTGCCCGCGGTCCTCGACCATGGAAGAAAAGGAGCAGTTATTCGCCCGACTCGCGCAGTCCCCCGAGGACTGGGAGGTCCGCATCGCCCTCATCGAACTTGCCCTCCGGGAAGGCGATCTCCCCGGTGCCAAACGGCTTGTCCGTGCCTCTCCTGCCGAGGTCGTGACGCCGCCAGCGATCCAGATCCGGCTGCATGCGCTCCTCACCGGAGGAGTCGTTCCCGCAGCCGAAACGTCCACTGCCTCACTGGATCGGGAGTCCGGCCCCGCTGCGGACTCGCCTTGCCTTTCCCCGCCCGTGACGAGCGAAACGATTCCCGAGCCGATGCCGGGAGAAACCGGAAAAAGCGAGCCTGCCCAACCGGACGGCGGACTCGGGGCTCTCGTGGAAAACGAACTTCCGGTGCGCTCTCCTGTCCGCAGCGGGGAAGCCCGAGTCGCCTCCCGCGCGGAT
>CALDKL010000793.1 GCA_937898895.1 uncultured Verrucomicrobiae bacterium
GATCCAATTCGAGGGCTTTGCGAAAGCAGTCGGCGGCAAATTCCTTCTCGTTGAGCTTCATCAGGGTCTGCCCGAGGTGATCGAAAATCACGGGGTCGGGTTCCTCGGTGAGCCGCTCTGCCTTCTTGAGACTGGCGAGAGCGCGGGGGTAGTCGCCTTTGCGGAAATGCCACCAGCCGAGTGTGTCGGCTATGGCACCGTTCTCCGGGCTGAGCGCGGCGGCTTCCTTTGCCATGGTTCCGGCCTCCTCGAGGTTCTCATTGCGGTCCGTCCAGAGGTAGGCAAGGTAGTTCAGAACGGTGGAGGTGAACTCCGGATCGGACTTCTCGGGTGGCGTTGATCGAATTATCTTCAATGCCTTGCGAATGGATTCGACACCTTTTTCGTGATTTCCGGATCGATCCAGGGCTGCTCCGTAGCGGAAGTGGAAAGATTCGTCGATCAGGCTCGGATCGTCCTTCGCCATCGCAAGGGTCTTTTCAAACTGGGTCACGGCCTCGGGCCATCTCTCGAGTCGAGCAAGCGCGAAGGTGAGTAGAAAAGGGAAATCCGGCAGTTCCGGAAACCGCTTGGCGGCATCCTCGAGAACGGGCACCGCCACCTCACTCTGCTCGGATTGAAGGAGCGCCTGGGCGAGAGAACGGTATTGCTCGGGGGAAGCCCCCTCGATTTCGAGCAGCCTGCGGAGGGTGGCGACGGCGTCGGTGACGCGGTCCAGGCGCAGTTGCAGGGCGATGATGCGATGGAGCAAATCGACATTTTTGGGATCCTTCTCCGAGAGTTCCCCAAGGATCTGCAGCGCACCCGCGTCGTCCCCCTGCTCTTGGAGTTCATCCGCGAGCCGGAGACGCTTTTCCAAGCGCTCCGGCACCGGGTTCGCCCCCGGCCTGGTCTCCTCGGCAGCGAGGGGAGAGGCGAGGAAAAGGGCAAGGCAGAGAAGGACACTTCTCATCGAGTCGGGGCGGGGGATCAGTATTCCCGGTCCTTCTTGATGCCCGGCTCCGGTACCGGATATTTTCCTTCGGCGTCGGGCATGAGGGGGGAATCGGAATTCATCGTGAGTTCCTTTACGTTGGGAGCCATGACGAATTCACTGTTGAGCATCTGATCGTAGGTGATGACCTGTCCGGTGTGGGCGGCCATACGGCCCATCGAAGTGACATTGCTCGCGGCGACCCCTCGCTCGACTTCGTTGTAGGGTTTGTCCTCGCGGATCGCGGTGATGAGTTCCTCCCATTCGATATCGTAGGGGTTGCCCTCGAGGTTGGCTCCGCGGTCTCCGGTGGGGAAGGCCCAGAGCAAATTCGCGGGGGTGCCGCGAGGGTTCATGGCGATGTTCTGGTCCTTGTAGAGCCGTGATTTGGCGGGAGTATGACTCGCCGAGGAGATCACGGCAGAGCCTTTCGTGCCGTGGGCGTAGGCAGCGAATTCCTGATGGCATCCGGTCATGTTCCTGCCCTCGTAGATCGCCTTGGTCCCGTCCTTGAAGGTGTATTCAACGCCGTAGCTGTCGAAATTCTGATCCACCGCAACGAGGATTTTTCCGTTTCGCTCCATCGTCTTGTAATGGCGGCCGCCCACCGCCTTTGCCTCGATCGGGAAGTCTCCCTTGATCATGCACATCTCGTCGATGCCATGAATGAAAAAGTCGCTGAAGGCTCCGCCGCTGAGCCAGAGGAAGCTGTGGAAATTCTTGATCTGATACATGAGTTCGCTCATGTCCGTTTCGTTCTTCGGCGTGAAGCAACTTCCGACCGGCCCCTGCATCCGGTAGCTGCGCAGGAAGGTGATCTCGCCGATGGCCCCGTCGTCGATGCGCTTTTTCAGCTCGTTGCGGGCCTTGCAGTGACGGCACATCAGGCCGACACCCACCTTCAGATTTTTCTCGACGGCCTTCTTGTTGATTTCGAGAAGCTTACGCGCGGTAAATCCGTCGGTGGAGACTGGCTTTTCCATGAAGACGTGGAGGCCCTTTTCGACGGCGTATTCATACATGGGCCAGCGGAAGGCCACCGGAGTGGTGAGGATGACGATGTCTCCCGCCTTCATCGTATCCATCGCGTTGCGGTATCCGTCGAAGCCGATGAACCGTCGCTCCGGGGTCACATCGATCTTGTCGCCGATCTGGGGATCCTTGGACAGGGTCTCGTGGCTGCGCTTGAGGTTTTCCTCGAACACGTCGGCCATCGCGTGGAGTTTCATCGGACCGAGGGAGCCGGAGACGGCGAGGGCATTTTTGACCGCCCCTGTTCCGCGTCCGCCGCAGCCGATCAGGGAGAGTTTGATCTCCGAGTTTTCCTGGGCGTGGACGTGGGGAATGGCGAAGCCGGCGAGGACCGAGGCACCTGCCACCGTCTTGATTGCGGAGCGGCGGGAGGAGAGGGGGGTGGGATCGTTTTCCATCATACGGGTTTCCTTCATTCGGGCACTGTAGACAGGGCGGTCCATCCGCGTCAATGCCCCAATCAGGGTACCCGTGGTCGCGGCGACCGACGGCCGAGCCGTTCCTCGAGCCAGGCGAGTGCCTCTTCCCGGCACGAGTGGGCGCCTTCGAGCTGCAGATCGTGGGCTTCCGTGAGGATTTCGCCGATCT
>CALDKL010000794.1 GCA_937898895.1 uncultured Verrucomicrobiae bacterium
TCCTTTCACCGACCCTGGCGTGGCCTCCGCGAGTGGGGGCGATTCGACAGGAAGATTTTTGGAGGAAGCTGAAATTCATCCCCACTCCCTATCCCGTCGATCTTCCCGCCTGGGATTTCTCGACCGATCTGGAACAGCGCGAAGGGATCCTCATCGGCACGCGCGAATTCAAAACCGAGGCCCGCAATCACATCCATGCGATCACCCGCGCCGCCTCCCTCGCCCATGAATTCGATGTCTCGCGGGTGACGGTAATCAACTCCGACAAGGCTCACGGGCTCAGCATTCTCCGGGAACTCGAGCGAACCTTCCCCCCGGGATGTCTGCAGATCCTCGAAAAAACCCTGCCCTATCCCGAATACATGAAGCTGCTCTCCTCGCATCGGTTCATCTATCAGATGGATCGGAGCACGGTGCCTGGCCAGGTTGCGGGAGACTGCCTCCTCGCCCGCACCATCTGCGCGGGTGGCAGTTCGACCATTGAGAAGATGGCGTTCCCGGATTTCAGTGACGACGGCACCATCCGGATGAAAAACGTCTTCGAAAGGATCGAGCATATCCTCCACGATGACGTGGAATACCTCACGGCCATCCACAAGTCGCAGAAGATCGCGTCAAAATCACTCAGTTTCGAATCGGCCGCCCGGCAACTCGGGGCCTGGCCGATCGTGACGGGGAAAGAATGATTCCGTGCGAACCGGAGCTGGTTCGCTCACTTTCCGAGCGAGATTTCCGAGTCGGCGACAACACATTTCCAAGTGCGCTGCGTCCCATCGGTGTACCGTTCGCGATAGGTGATCACTTTGACTTTGTAGGGAAGCTTACGCCCGCAGGGCAGGCAGTGATGGCGAGTCTCCCACTCCGTATTGATCGGCCAGGTCCATAGCTTCAGGACGCCCTTGGCAGGCTTGTAATCATCGACGTATTCGCAATGACTGAAGCGGCCCGCTTCCGCAGAGAGCGGAAGGAGGGCGACCGGGGCGAGGGCTAACGCGAGAGCGGCGATGGCACGACGGGCTTTCATGGAGAAGTCGATAGGGTTTCGGCGAGCACATATCGCAATCGTGCGCTCGAAGCAACCCTTTCCTTTGGGCGCAGCATGGTTCAGTAGAGGACCTGGATCAACTCCACATCGAAGATCAGGGTTTGGTTGGGTCCGATTTTCGGCGGCATTCCGCGCTCCCCATAGGCGAGATGGGGCGGAACAATGAAGCGGTACTTCGCCCCCTCCTGCATCAGCGGAATCCCTTCACGCCAGCCGGCGATGACCTGATTCAGGCCGAAGGTGGCGGGCTGACCTCGCTGCACGCTGCTGTCGAAGACAGTTCCGTTGGGCAGGGTGCCGTGGTAATGCACTTTCACTCGATTGAAGGAAGAGGGCCGTGCTCCCGTGCCGGGACGAAGCACCTCATACTGGAGGCCCGAGTAGGTTTTCTGCATTCCCTGCGGAGCCCCTGCGGGCGGAGTGGCGGGCGTCACCGCTCCAGGCGTCACCGATCCGCCTCCGATGGCTGCCGGGTCGGTCGGTTTCACCGTCGGCGACACCGCCCCTTCGTCACTGGCGCATGCCCCGAGAAAAAGGACTAGGAGCGAGAAAAGATGGCAGGAGACAAAAGGTCGGTTCATGGAATCTCAATGATGCCCTCAATCCCCGTCTCGGCAATGGCAAATGACCGATTCGGAAGGTCGACGAGCTGATCCTTTTTCTTGCGCTTTGCCGTGGAGGCCCTCTTTTAGCGAGGATGAAAACGCTCACCATTGGTCTCACCCAATTTGCCGCTGCTGAGGACCCGGCAGTGAATCTCGACAGCGCCGAACGCCTCGTCCGTGCGGCTGCGGCAAAGGGCGCCCAGGTGATCTGCCTGCAAGAAATGTGCTCGACGCTCTACTTTTGCCGAACCGAGGATCCGGCGCTCTTCCGCTACGCCGAACCAATCCCGGGCGACACGACCGCCCGTTTCGGTGCCATCGCGAGGGAGTTGGGGGTGGTCATCGTCCTGCCTCTGTTCGAGAGGCGCGCCACCGGGCTTTACCACAACACCGCCGCCGTCCTCGACGCGGATGGCTCGTTTCTGGGGAAATACCGCAAAATGCACATCCCCGAGGATCCCGGGTTTCACGAAAAATTCTACTTCACCCCTGGCGATCTGGGATACCGGGTGTGGGAAACCACCTTTGGCCGGATCGGCGTGCTCATTTGTTGGGACCAGTGGTATCCCGAGGCGGCGCGCCTCACGGCAATGCAGGGAGCGAACGTATTGTTTTATCCGACAGCGATCGGCTGGCTCGCGGAGGAGCAAGATACCCTTGGGGAAGCCCAGCACCGCGCCTGGGAGACGGTGCAGAAGGGGCATGCCGTTGCCAACGGCTGTTTCGTTGCTGCCTCGAATCGGATTGGACGTGAAGGAGATACGATTTTTTGGGGTCAGTCTTTTGTGAGCAACCCCTACGGCGAGGTGCTCTCTCGCACCTCAGCGGACGAGGAGAGCGCCGAAGCCATTGTCTGTGATCTCGAGCAGCTTGAGGAATTTAGGAATATCTGGCCATTCTTCCGGGATCGAAGGATTGACAGTTACGACCCCCTTTTGAAGCGTTGGCTTGATTGACATTCCCTACTCCTGCTCAATCCGAATGTCCCCTGTCCCCCGATTGTGAGTAAGGGTAGGAGGTCGCACCTTCGGATTGAGACCCGAACCATGAGCACCCCACCTCTCCCCGCCGGTTACCGCATGCCCGCCGAATGGACCCCTCAAGCAGCGGTCTGGCTTTCATGGCCGTCCGGTCATCCGGACTGCTGGCCCGAAACTCTCGTGAAGGTCGAAGCGGTCTTCGCTGAAATCGCCGCCGTCATCAGTCGCTACGAACCCGTCCGGATCAACGCTCCGGCCTCGCGGCATGAGGCAATCCGCCGTCAGGTGCTCGCCTCCCGTGCCGTCGCCAGTCAGGTCGAACTCTACGACCACCCCAACAACGATGTCTGGTGCCGCGACCACGGCCCCTTGTTCGTGAAGAATCGCGATACGGGGGCTCTCGCCGTGACCGATTGGGGATTCAATGGATGGGGCGACAAGTTTGGCCCCTACGAACTCGACAACGAGATCCCCCGCCACATTGCCGAGACTCTTGGACTGGTCCGCTGTGAGGTCGACATGATTCTCGAAGGGGGCTCCATCGAGCAGAACAACCTCGGCCAAATTCTCACGACCGAAGCCGTCCTTCTCAATCCCAATCGCAATCCGGATCGCACCCGTTCCGAAATCGAGGATCTGATCAAAGCGAATCTCGGCATGGAGGAGATCTTCTGGCTCGGTCGCGGCATCGAGGGCGATGACACCGACGGACACATCGATGACATCGCACGTTTTGTGAACGACTCCACCATCGTGATCTCTCGCGAACCCGACGGCGGCAATCCGAACCACCGCGTCCTCGCCGAGAACCGCGAGCGCCTCGGCGACTTTCGCCTGCCCGACGGATCGAGGCCCCAAATCATCGAGATCGACCTGCCCGAGGCATGTCTTGCTCCCGACTGGCGACTCCCAGTGTTACCGGCGAGCTACGTCAATTTCCTCATTCTCAACGGTGCCGTCCTCGTCCCCGTCTTTGGACAGCAAACGCGTGACCGCGCAGCGGTGGGTTTGTTAGGGGAACTGTTTGCCGGGCGCGAGATTGTTCCGATCAACGCGCTCGACATCGTTCGCGAGGGTGGTGCGATCCACTGCATCTCGCAGCAGCAGCCGACGTGAGGGGAGGTCGGCCCTTAGTGGCACCCGCATCCACTGCCGCATGACCCGCCGCCGAGTTCGTCCGGCTCGGGAAGTCGCCCGAGTTCCAGAGACTTGCCGACAAACTTCGCGATCTGGCCGACGATGCCGTTGAAGGTTTTCTCGGCATCCATGAATTCCGCCGTGACCGGATTTGACCGGAGAGCGGCCATCTCTTTGTCATATCCGTCGATGTCGGCCTGAGTCAGTTCTCCGTCGTGTTGTTTCTGGTGGAGTCGTTCGCCGAGCTTGGAAAACTGGCGATAGGCGACCTGTGCCGCATCGTCGTTGAAAAATGCCTCGATTTTCGAAGCATTCTCCCGGTATTCGCCGGATTGGAGAATGAGGGAGCAAAGTTCGCGGGCTTTTTCGAGAATGGCCGAATTGGGGGAGAGGATTTCCGTCATGCCGCCACTTTCGCCCCTTTTCACCGCGACACAACCATCGATTCGGCACGTCGTGCGGGGGAGGGATCCCGAGTTGCACGCTGCCATCGCACCTCGATGAACCGATCCTGGATCGCGGATCGCAGCGGCATGCGGAGCGCAGGCAATGTTTCGGTG
>CALDKL010000795.1 GCA_937898895.1 uncultured Verrucomicrobiae bacterium
AGGCTCCCGCGGGCGGGGCCCTTTTTGGAGGGGCGTCCAGAGCGTTTCCGGAAGCGCGCGGGGATCGGGGGGGGGGGGACGCTTGTCTTTTGGGTCGGATTCCGGAATACTCCCGGACATGCACACCTTCGCCCAGCTCGCCCGCCAATTGAAGCGTTCGACAGTGGAGCTCGCGGGATTGCAGTCTCGCTTTGACCTTCCGATCTTGTCCGGAAGCACCTACTCTGCGGCCTATCTCTCGTTCCTCGGAAAATTGATCCACCTCCGCTCGCTGCACGTGGCCGAGGAGGCCCTGCGCGACCTGTGGACCATGGAGAAAAAGCTCCTCCACATCCTCCGCGTCGACTCGACCGGTTCCCCTACCTGGTTCCTCGATGCCTGCGGCGCGACCGATCACCCCGAGCAGCGACTTCTCCTCACCAATCACAATCTCGGTTTGCCCGTCGATGGAGATGCGCTCCAGCCGGGACTCGACTTTCTGCCGAACCAACCACCCGAATTGTTCGCCGTCGAAGTCATGGGTGAGGACGCGCTGAAGTTGCTCGCCGAATACCGCCGACTCTTCGATCCGATCCGACGGAGCATCCGCGAACGCCTCGAGGAATTGACAGGTGCCCTCGCCTGGGCGCGAAAACGATTCCGGTGAGGGAGATCCGAAGGAGACGGGCAAAAGCCTCTTGCCAGGCCCGTCGCGATGCCCCTACCCTCTCCGGATGGCTCTTCTTTCGCTGCTCCGCACCCTGCTCCTCCTCGGACGGGTATCGAATCTGCCAACCGTCTGGACCAATGTCGCGGCGGGCTGGTTTCTCTCCGGCGGCGGTTGGGCTGCGGAACTTGGGTGGATCGTGCTCGGGATGAGCCTGGTTTACGTGGCCGGCATGACCCTCAATGATGCCTTCGATGCGGAGTGGGATCGCGAGCACGCCGCCCGGCGGCCCATTCCCGCCGGACGAATCCGCTGGGGAACGGTCTGGTGTGTCGGCACCCTTGAGTTGTTCTCGGGCATGACCGTTCTCGCCCTGCTCACCAGCACTCATGCGATCCTGCTCGTCGGCATCGTCTTCGCGATCCTGCTCTACAACTGGCTCCACAAACGCTGGGCCGGGTCCGTCCTCCTCATGGGGCTGTGCCGGGCGCTCGTCTACGTGGGTGCTGGCAGTGCCGTGGCCGCCCACACGGATGCCCTCGAGGTGCCCTTTTCTCTCCTCGCGGTGGCGGGCGGCATTGTCCTCTACATTGCCGGGCTGACCCTGGTGGCGAGGACCGAACATCTCGAGAATCCGGGGGGGCTGCGTTTGTTTCCGCGCCTCCTCCTCATGCTCCCGGTGCTCTTCGGCCCGATTGTCTACCGCTTCGCTCCGGACGATCTCGCGAATCTCTCCCTCCTCGTCCTCGGCATCGTGGGCGTTGCTTCCTGGCTTGTCATCGTGCGACGCGCTCTCGCCGAGCGGGTTCCGAAAGGCATCGCCTTTGCCATCGCCGGCATCGCTTTTTACGATGCCGCCGCCGTCGCCTTTGCCGACTGGCGGGCCGCCGTCGCCTGCCTTGCCTGTTTTGTGCTGACCCTGGGATTGCAGAGGGTTGTGCCGGCGACCTGACCCTGTCTTGTGCCCGCTCCCATGAACGGAAGTTTCACCATCGCAAGGGTCGTCTGGTCGTCCGGCGCAGCGCACTTGCTTGCGGTGAGGCATCCGGTTTTCGTGGAGGAGCAGGGGGTTGCGGCGGATCGTGAAGTGGATGGCTTCGATCCCGTCTCGCTCCATTTTCTCGCGTGCGATGGATCGGGCTGTCCCGTCGGCACCGCTCGACTTCTTCCGGACGGAAGGATCGGGCGCGTGGCCGTGTTGAAGGAAAGGCGGGGGCTCGGCGTTGGCAGAGCCCTCGTCGTGGCGGCCATCGCCGCTGCCCGCGAGCGCGGGGATCGCTCCGTGTGCCTTCATGCGCAGTCCCATTCGCTCACCTTCTACGAAGCTCTTGGCTTCATTGCCCATGGCGACGAGTTCGAAGAGGAGGGAATTCTGCACCGCGAGATGCTGCTGTCTTTGGAGGAGAAGCTGGTGTAGTGATCGCTAAATTCGTGCACAAAACGGAGTTTTTGCGTATTAAAAATCGCGGGCCTCTTTTCCACCTTCTTCGTTACTCGTCGGTCGCTGAGCTCGCTCAACTCCCGCCTCTCGCCTTGAAGTTGAAAACGATTCCTCACGAATTTTGCACACGTATGTAGCGATCACCACACCAGGATCGACCTGACCCGCGCTGCTCTGATGAGGTTGGAAACCAGCCAACGGAGGAAGCCCGATGTGGACGAATTGAACCACGATCCGATGTGTGGTTGGTGTTGGGTAGGGCTTGCCAAGAGAGCCTGGTTCCGTCATGCTGGGTTTCGACAAACGACCACCCTGATGAAATCGTATCCACTCTTCGTCCTCCCTCTTCTCGCCACCTGCCTGTTTGCCGATCCGGCCAAACCGGCACCCAACCCCATTCCGAAGGCGGCTCCCAAACCGAATCCGAAGGCAGTTGCCCTGCCCGCCGGGGTGCGGATGGAACGCGACATCGCCTACATCGAGGGCGGCGACGAGGCCCAGCGTCTCGATCTCTACCTCCCCGAAGCGACTCCGGAGAAACCGCTTCCGCTGATCGTCCATATCCATGGAGGTGGTTGGCAGGGCGGCAACAAATTTCCCTGCCCGCTTGTCGGAATGGTGCCGAGAGGCTATGCCGTCGCGAGTGTGGAGTATCGTTTCAGCCAGAAGGCGAAATTTCCCGCACAGATTCAGGACTGCCAGGCCGCGATCCGCTGGCTGCGGGCCAATGCCGCCCAGTATCACTTCGATCCCGGGAAAGTGGGTGTCACGGGCGGTTCGGCGGGCGGACATCTCTCGGCTCTGGTCGGGACGGCGGGCGGAACTTCCACCTTTCCTCCGATCGGAGGGAATGAAGATCAATCAAACGATGTCCAGGCCGTGTGCGATATTTTTGGACCGACCGATTTCACGACGGTGATGAGGCAGGCGGCGGAGGACAAGAATGTCAAAAACGTCTTTCAGTTCAATTCACCGAAGGATCCCTATTCCGCGCTGCTCGGCGTGCCTCTGGAGACGACGGAGAAAAGCCGGGCGGTGAGTCCGATGACTTACCTCAGTGAGGACGATCCGCCGACGCTGATCCTGCACGGCACGCACGACGCCCTCGTGCCCTACGCGCAGAGCGTGCAGTTCGCCGAAGGGCTGAAGGCCAAGGGGGTTCCGGTGTGGCTGCAAACTCTACCCGGAGCAGGCCACGGTGGCCCCGCCTTCGGAAAAGCGCCGGTGATCGAACTGATGCAGAATTTCTTCGACAAGTTCCTCAAAGGCAGCCCGGTCGAAATCACTCTCGTGCCGGAGGCGGAGCTGGCAACGGAGGTCCCCAAACGCTAACAAACCAACAAGATTCGGCTGGCCGCCCTACGGTTTCTTTTTCAATCCCTTGATGAACATCACCACGGATTCGATCTCGTGGTCCTTGAGCACCCCGAGATAGGAGGGCATGCCGACGCCGGTGCGCTCCATCTCGTATCCCTCCTGAACGCGCCGGGCGGGATCGAGGATGGATTCCCGGAGGTAGGCGCTGTCCACGCTCCGCAGTTCTGATCCGTCGGAGAAAACCTTTTTCGATCCCCAGAGTCCGATCCAGGGTGGGCCGACCGCGACTTTGGCCCCGCCTTCGGCAGGCAAGGGCGGGGCGGGGATGCCAGGATCGCCGGTGGCATGACAGGCGATGCACCCGTAGCGCACCACGACCTCCCTGCCGAGTGCGGCGGTAGGGGTGACGGCGGCCGTCCCGGTGAGATCGGCGCGGGGGGTGAGATCGACTTCATTGTCCGCGAAGCCCATCGTCTTCAGGTCGAAGGCGGGCAGTTGATGGATGGTCAGGTAGGCGTTGTCGACCTGGGTGACCTCGGGAGAAGGCACGCGGTAGGTGAGGCGCAGGGAATGCGCCGGACGCATTTCGCGGATACCGAGGAAGAGGGCGGTGCCATCCTTCGAGAGTTTTGCGCTGGAGACGGGGATGGCCTCCTGGCCGGGCTGATCGCTGTCGGTGCGGAAATTGCCCGAGCCGTATTCGTGGGTCTGGTGGTAGTTCCATCGGTCGGCGGAATATCGTCCCAGATCAGAGACCAGATCCGCAGCGAGAGCGGTATCGAAACGCAGGAGGATGCCGCGTTTCTCGGCGCGAATTTCGCGGGGGAGCCAACCCGGGACATTGCCCGGACGCACGCGGAACAGACCGCTGGTGCGTTCTCCCGAGCTGCCCCAGACTTCGAGTCCGGTCAGGTAGAGAAATCCGTCGAGCGGGTGGATGCGCCCGTTGAGGATCGCGGAGGGGAAGCCGGAGAGCAGGGGCACGACCGCGCCTTGTTGCGAGGAAGGATCGAGATAGATCTTGAAGATTTCGGGACGGCTGAAGCCGAGGTGGACGAGGGCCCCGTTCAGCGCCCCCATCCGGGGATCGGCTTCGCCACTCTTCTTGATCCAGACCTGGCCGGCTCCGGATTGGTTGATGAAATGCGGAATCCAGACTTCGGCGGGATGGATCGGAGCGGGATGATGGACCTTGTCCTTGAGCGTCTCGGGCTGAAATCCGAAGTAGCGACCCGGCTCGATCCGATAAATCGGGGTGGCCGGTTTCCAGTTTCCCTGCTGATCGCTCGCGGTGAGCAGACCGGTTTCGCGATCATATCCGAGGTAGGGTTGGCGCAGGCCTGTGGCCACGACCTCGAATTGTTTCCCGTCTGGGGTGATGCGAATGACGGTGCCATTGTGTTTGCCAATGGTCGTTCCGATCTGGCCACCCATCGCGATATAGAAACCACCATCCGGCCGGGCGATGAGATCCATGGGGAAATTGCGCGTCTCGGCGGACTGGGCCATGACGTTGGAAAAACACTCGTGCCAGTCGGCTTCGCCATTGCCGTCGGTATCGTGCAGACGGAAGATGCCGTTGCGGTCGAAGACGTGGAGGACGCCATCGACGAGAGTGAGACTCTGCGGCTCGTGCAGACCGGAGGCAAAGCGCGACCAGATCGCCTCCTTGCTTCCTGACAGAATCCCATTCACGATCCAGACATCCCCATCGAAAGTAACAAAGGCGGCGCGTCCGTCGGGGAAAAACTCGAGGTCGGCGATGCGCACATTGCGCTTCCACGGATTCGGAATCGGCAAGGGAAAATCGTCGTAGACCCACGCTGCCTCGTTTGTCGGAGGGCGGGCGGGGCCGGTCCTGACCGATTCCTTCCAGCGGCGCGGGGGTTTGGTTTCGCTGGCTCCTGCCTCGCCCTCGCGGGAGACCACCGATCCGTCGCTCCCGATCTCGATGCGATGAGAGGACGCCGAGTCATCGGGCGGCAACACCAGCCAATCCCCGTCGCCGGGTCCGGTGCGGACCTGGAGAACGGTCCCGTGTGCCGCCACTGCGAGATGGCGCAGGATCCGCTCCGCCTCGCTCGAGAGGGTCTCTTTCACCAGGGTGCCGCCGATGGTGTATTCGATCTGCACGCCCTCTCCGACGAGACGCAGCCCTTCGAAGCGCCCCATTGTCGCCGGAATCGGCCCGAGTCCGATCTCTCCCGCCTCGGCACGGCCCCGATCGCGCGGATCCTCGAGCAACGGCGTCTTGCCGACGGAGACGCCGGGGCGCAGTGGCATGGCGAGGACCGATCTGCCGATCGGATGGGGCAACTCCTTCTGCCCGGCGGCCGATTTGCGATTCGGGAGTCGGTAGCTGCCCGCCCCCATGCCGTCCATAGTGAGGTATTCCCCCTCTTCGCTCTGCTTCCAGAACAGTGCCCAGCGAAGCAGATCGGGATCGAAGCATCCATAGAAACCATTCCCCGCCGACACGACGATGCCGCGAGGGGTGAGGTTCTCCGCCTCCGGCGTTTCGCCAAACTGACGCGCGTCCACCGTCTGGGTGAAAAAGGGAAAGTCTTTCTCGACATAGGAGGCAAAGGGCGAATTCAGCTTCAGGTGGGCCATCTCCTGGGCGGGGAGAAAACCGGAAGCCAGGGCGAAGGCAGCGGCGATCAGGGGCAGGGCACGTTTCATGGGGACATCGGAATCGTGTGGCGGATCGGGCGGCCAATCAAGGACGGGTTGAGGCAAAGCGAAGCGGGTTGACGGGATTTGCTCAAACCCATTTCCCCCAACGTCGTGCGCGGCCCGCCTCGAGTGGCGGCTTGCTGAGGGATGCCGAAGTTTCTACGATCGGGCGATCCATCGTCCACCCCCAGACCATCCTTGTCACTAGTGACGGGGGCTTTCCTCATCGGCTCCGCCAGGCTGGGCAAGCCGATTTTGCCCGATCCCGTTCATCGGGGAAGGCTACCTACGAGAGAGTCACGGGTGTTCGTCGTATCGCCGGATCATTCCGCGCCCAGCCCAAACGCCTCGTGCACGACGTTGGCGGCGCGGTCAATGTCGCCTTCGGCGACGGTGACCGTCACCTTGATCTCGGAGGTGGAAATCATTTCGATGTTGATGCCGGCGTCAGACAGTGCCTTGAACATTTCGGCGGCAACGCCGCTGTGGGATCGCATCCCGATACCCACGACGCTCAGCTTGGCGATGCCGTCGGTGGCCTCGAGGCTGACCCCCTCACCGAGTTCGGAGAGAATCGGCTTCAGGGCGGCCTCGGCCCGCGAGACGTCATCCTTGTGCACGGTAAAGGAAATATCAGTGATCCCCGTCTTCGAGACGTTCTGCACGATCATGTCGACGAGCAGATTGGCCTTGCCCACGGCCCCGAAAATGCGGCTGGCCGTGCCGGGGACATCCCGGACTCCGCTGATGGTGACTTTTGCCTGGGCGCGCTCGAGGCTGACGCCGCGGATGACAATCGATTCCATGCTCATGGTTTCTTCTTTGACGAGAGTTCCCGGGTGGTTGTTGAGACTGCTGCGCACCTCAAAGACAACTCCGAATTTTTTTGCGAATTCGACCGAACGCGATTGCATCACCTTCGAGCCCGAACTCGCCATTTCGAGGAGTTCATCGTAACTGATCTCCTCAATCTTGCGGGCGGAGGAGACGACGCGCGGGTCGCAGGTGTAGACTCCGTCGACGTCAGTGAAGATTTGACAGATGTCCGCATCGATCGCGGCGGCCATGGCGATCGCGGTGAGGTCGGAGCCGCCTCGCCCCAGTGTGGTGATGCGTCCGTCGCGCGTTTGGCCCTGGAAACCCGCAAGGATCACGATGTTGCCCTCGTTGAGCAACTCGTGCACTCCGTCGGGTGTGATGTTGGAAATGCGGGCTTTGGTGTGGACTCCGTCGGTCTGAATACCGGCCTGCGCCCCGGTGAGGGAGACGGCCTTGGCCCCCATCGAGTTCAGCGCCATTGCGGTGAGGGCGATGGTGGTCTGCTCGCCCGTTGCGAGGAGCACATCCATCTCGCGCTCGGTGGGATGACCGTCACCGGTGACTTCGTCGGCCAGTTTGATGAGGTTGTTCGTCACCCCGGCCATTGCGGAAACAACGGCGACGACCTGATTGCCGGCCTTCTGCGTTTCGAGAATGCGGCGTGCGACATTGCGGATCCGTTCGGGCGTGCCGACGGAGGTGCCGCCATATTTCTGGACGATGAGACTCACGACTTCGGAGGAGTGGGATCCGCTAAAAAACCGGGCGAGACATATGCCTCAGGATGGAGATTTGTCCAACGTCGTTTCACCCAGCACCCATCGGAGGTATTCCGCAGAGCCGCTTTCGGGTGAAAGCAGGAGGCACTCGGGTAAATCGTAGGGATGCAACTCGTGCAACGAGGCGGCGAGGGCATCCACCCGATCCCGTGTTGTCTTGACGATGGCGAGGACCTCGGCAGCGCACTCCGTGCGGCCCTCCCACCGATAGATCGACTCGACTCCCGGCAACAGATTCACACAGGCCGCCAGTTGCGATTCCACCCAAATAGTGACAATTTGTCTCGCTTTCTCCGCATCCGGAAAGCTTGTTAGCAACATTACGAGATCTTCATTGGTGCCGATTTGTCTCTCGATCATTCTCGAATCTCGCATCCTTGCGCCGAATCGCCAGCGTCTCCTCTCCCCATGAATCCCGGCATGATTGACCGCCTGCTCGACCGCCTCGACCGTCTCGAGCCCGAGGAGATCCAGCGTCTCGTCCTGAAGATCGTGCAGGAAAAGGGTTTCCTCGAGAAAGTCTTTGAAGTGCTTCGTGAAGGGGTCGTCGTGACCGGGACCAGGGGCGCGATCCATTACATCAACCAGGCTGCCTGCGACTTTTTCGGACTCGATCCGGAGGAGGCGATTCGCAGCGAAGTCCGGACCCTTTTCCCCGGGCTCGATTGGGAGGAGATCATTGCCACTGGCGGGGTGGTGAATCGCGACCTCGTCGTGCGATATCCCGAACCTCGTTTTCTGAATTTCTATGTCGCTCCGCTCGCGGAGCGGAATTCGGGAGAAAACATCGTCGGTCACGTCATCATCCTGCGAGACCAGACCCGCAATGTCGTTCGCCAGCGGCAGGAAGTCGAATCGGGGAAACTCGAAGCCGTCACCAGTCTCGCCGCCGGAGTCGCCCACGAGATCGGAAATCCGCTCAATTCGCTGAACATCCACCTCCAGGTAGTCGAGCGAAAAATCCGCAAGCGGATCGCCCCGGACCTCGCCGGGGAGTTGCTCGAATCCCTCGAGATCGCGCGGGGCGAGATCAAACGTCTCGATTTCATCGTCGAGGAGTTTCTGAACGCAGTGCGACCGGTGCGACCGGATCCGCAGGCCACCGACCTCAACGAGTTCATCGAGGAGGCGATGAATTTCATCGGACCGGAAGTCGCCGACCGGCGCATCGCCGTGACCCTCGATCTGGCCGCAGGCTTGCCGCTCCTCCACGTCGATCCGAATCAGTTGAAGCAGGTTGTCTACAATCTCGTTCGCAACAGTTGCCAGGCCATCGGCAGCGATGGCGAGATCACCGTTCGCACCGGCTGTGATGACGAGAACATCTCGTTCACCATCGCCGACAACGGCCCGGGCGTGTCCGCCGACCAGGTCAGCCGCGTCTTTGAACCCTATTACACCACCAAGAAAACAGGGTCAGGTCTGGGACTCCTCATCATTCACCGCATCGTCCGCGAACATGGCGGCGAGGTGGAATTCAAGAGCCGCGAAGGGATTGGCACGGAGGTCACCGTCTACCTGCCCCGCGCTGAAAAGCGGATGCGCTTTTTGCCGTCGAAGTCGGAGAGCGCGGTAATCGATGTGGAAACAGAGAGGAAGTGAACGAGCCATGAGTTTCGCTGAACACACCCTGCTCATTGTCGACGATGAGAAGAACACGCGCGAGGGACTGCGGCTCTCCCTCGAGGATGAATTCGACATCTACATCGCGGCGAATATCGCCGAGGCCGAGGAGATCCTGAAGAACGAGTCCATCGACGTGATGCTCACCG
>CALDKL010000796.1 GCA_937898895.1 uncultured Verrucomicrobiae bacterium
CCTGCTCGTCGAGCGCGGCAAGGACGCGGCCAATCCTGTCATCGAGGTGCTCGACGAAGGCCACATTGGAAGCTCGCTTTTTATCCATGTCAGGATGGCGGGACATCACCTTCTCGAGCCATTCGGCGGGAGGTTCGATGGGGAAATGCGGTGCGTTGTAGGCAAGGTAAAGGAAGAAGGGCTGATCACTCTTCGCGACACGCTCCCTGAGATACCGGATCGACCAATCGGTAAACAAATCGGTGGCATGCCCCTCGGCCTCGATGGTCTCCCCGTTGTGACGCATGTAGTTGTTCCCGTGACGCAAGTGGGTCGTGTAGCTATCCATCATGTCGCCGAGGAAGCCGTGAAACTGGACGAAACCTCGCTCCAGTGGCGTGTTGGGCGACTCGAGTCCGAGGTGCCATTTGCCGACAATGGCGGTATGGTAGCCGACCTTGCCCAGCTCATCCGCAATCGTCGGCACACCGGGCGCGAAGTAACCCCAGGAATTTTCTGAGTGGGTTCGGATCACGCCGGGGACTCCTACGCGATCCGGATAACGCCCCGTGAGAAGGGCGGCGCGCGAAGGAGAGCACACCGTGGCATTCGCCCGCATCGAGGTGAAGATCATGCCCTCTTTCCCGATCCGGTCAATATTCGGAGTCCTCACATCCGAGGCACCATAAATCGAGAGATCACCATAGCCATGATCGTCGGTGAGGATAATCAGAAAATTCGGCGGCGCGGCAACAGACTCGTCGCTCCAGGCACACAAAAAAACGGCGAGAACCAGGGCGAAAGTGGGCGAGCGCATCGAACGCGACGCTACAAAACGGTGACTGGTCCAGTCAAGAGACGCGATCGACTGCCCGCGAGGGTGGCCGTCATCGGGCAGCGTTTGCGAGTCCGCCAACGGATTGTGGAAGTCCGAACGAACAAGGCAGGCGGCGTCATTGCGGAGTCGCCAGGAGACGGGCGCCGGACATAGTCTGTGCTCCCGATGAAATCAAGACTCCTCGCCCTTCCCGCGCTGCTCGCTCTCCTCGCCTCCGGATTCGGTGTCGCCGAGGAATCTGCCCCGCCCCTTCTCCGCGCCGGTATCGTTGGACTCGACACCTCCCATGTCCCTGCTTTCACCAAGCTCTTCAATGATCCGAAGTCCGATGGCGAACTGGCGGGCATCCGGGTGGTGGCAGGTTATCCGGGCGGCACCGACATGCCCGCAAGCAAGGATCGCGTCGCAAAATTCACCGAACAGATCCGGGGCATGGGCGTCGAGATCGTCGCGACAATTCCCCAACTGCTCGAAAAGGTGGACGTCGTCCTGCTCGAGAGTGTCGACGGGCGCATCCACCTCGAGGAGGCAAAGCAGATTTTTCCCTCCGGAAAACCGGTTTTCATCGACAAGCCGCTCGCCGGAAACCTGCCCGAGTCCATTGCCATCTTCGAACTCGCGAAGAAATACAAGGTGCCTGTCTTCTCGAGTTCCTCAACCCGCTTCGGAGTCGGTCTCGCCGGGGTCGAGGGCAATAAGGAACTCGGCGATCTCCTCGGCGCAAGCACCTGGGGTCCCTGTTCCTATCAGCCCGGCACGCCCGATCTGTTTTTCTATGCGATCCACGGCATTGAGGCACTGTACACCGTCATGGGCACCGGCTGCGAAACCGTCTCTCGGGTGAAGGGGCCCGTGCATGATCAGGTCACCGGCACCTGGGCTGGCGGACGTCTCGGCGTCTATCGCGGCATCGTTCGCGGGAAGGCGGACTTCGGCGCGACGGTCTATGGCACCAAGAGCATCCTCCAGGTCGCCGAACCTCCGAACTACGCCAATCTCTGCCGGGCCATCGGCAGGTTCTTCCGCACCGGGGTTGCTCCGGTGAGTCAGGAGGAGACCCTCGAACTGCTCACCTTCATGGAGGCAGCCGACGAGAGTGTTCGACAGGATGGCAAGGCCGTCGCACTGAAAGAGGTTTTCGCAAAGGCAAAAAGCGAAGCGGAAAAGCTGCTCGAATAGTGTTGTTCCTGACAAAACTCCCCACCCGGTTCATCCGATGCGCCCCCCGTCCCTTCTTCTTTTCCTCGCTCTTGCGGCTCTTGCGCCCGACGACACCTCCGCCAAAACGGTTCCGCAAGTCCGGGTCGACGGAGTCCGCAGGGCCTTTCACAACGGAGAACACAATGCCTTTACCGATCTCTGTCGGTTCCGCAATCAGCTCTACCTGACCTTTCGCAGTTG
>CALDKL010000797.1 GCA_937898895.1 uncultured Verrucomicrobiae bacterium
GAGCTGGAGGCACCACAGACTGTTGTGGAAGACTGCACGCAGGAAGCGCTGGAAAAGGCCTTTTCCGCAGATGGAACGGTCGCGCTGATCTCGACGGATGCCCGTTCTGTCTCAAAGAACATCTTTGGACGCTATCGGAAAGGAGCAACCGAGGAGGACGTGTTCATCAAAGCGTGGTCCGGAGACAAGATCATCGTCATGCGTGTGTCGCGGTCCTTGTGGATTGACGATCCCTGCCTGGCCATGTTCCTGAGCGTGCAGCCGGATCTCTTCATGGAGATCTTCTCACGCCCGGGGTTTCTGGTGAGTGGATTTCTCCCCAGGATTCTACCGGTTATGGTTGAGAGCGTGCCGGGCGTGTTCGGGATGTTCGGACAGCTGGACCAACGGGTTCTCGATAACTATGATCAACATCTAAGGGGGGTTTTTGACACCTACCGATTTCGTCCGAATCCAGTTAGGGTTGATCTTGAGGAGAGGGCGAGGTTCAAACTTGAAGTGTTTAAGTTTGAAGCCGAGCGAGATGGGAATCGCTTCCCCGAAATCTCGGCGTGCACCAGAAGATGGGTAGAGCAAGCTTTTCGCGTGGCGCTCTGCTTGCATCTGGCTCACTACGGAGAGGCAGCTCATCAGCATGTCATCTCCGAATACCATATGGACAAAGCGATCGAAGTGGTTCGTTGGTTTGGCGTGCAGCAGCAGGAGTTGTTGTCGGCGAGTATTCAGGAAGGGAAAGGAAAGTTGAAAATGAAGATTCGTGACATCTTGTCCTGCAACCCCACGGGTAGCTTGACTGTCCGGGATCTATCGCGGCGGGTGGGCTGCTCGGCGTCGGAAATTCGGCGGCTCGTCGATGAGGCGAGTGATCTTGAGCTTGTAAAAGAGCCAACGCAAGGGCGTCCGAGGGAATCCGTCCGGCTGATAGACGGGGTCTGAAAGATCTGGCCCTTTTGGCTTTTTGTCATTCATGACTAGAAGATCATTATTTAATGATCCTCCTAGATTAAATTGACGATATTGCCAAAAGGGCCATAAGCCCCCCCATTCCGACGCAATCCACACGGAGTTCGCGTCATATATCCTTGAAGGGTCGAGACTCTGTTGTCTTGGCCCTTTTTCGTAAACCACGTCAAAACTCATGTCACGTGCCAACTATTATGTCCCGGAGGTTTCGAGGCATCTTGTGAAGGTTCTCTACTTTGAGGGAAAACGGCGAAAAATGCCGATGACCCGGTTGGTGGACGAACTTCTCACGGATGCACTGAAAGCGACTCCTGGATGGGAGATCGCTGAGTCGGAGCTTTCGGCCCCGAAAGACAAGGATCGGCGCAAAGCCGATTGTTGAACAGAAACGCCCCTTTCGCGGAACTCGCCCGATTTCGATCATTCGACCGGAATCGGGCTTTTTCGTGTCTGGGGCAAAACTTGAACCAAATCACAGAAAGAACAGAATCATGGCAATCAAACTCATCGGTAATTACGCCAAACGACTCGGCCTGCCCGGCTACTCCAGTCACCAATTCAGCATCTCGGTCGAAACAGAGCTTTCTGATCCGAACGACATTCCGCGGGAAGCTTCGAAGATTTACTCGATGCTCCAAAACTCCGTGGATCACGAAATCCAGCAAACCGGGTTTGTTCCGGGCGAATCGTATGGTTTGCAGGAAAACAGCTCGACTCGCCAAAACGGCAACGGTTCCGGCTATTCTCCGAAACGGGAGGACTTGAACGGCAACAGTGCAGTTCGCTGGTCCTGCTCCGACAAACAGAAGGAACTCATCCTGAAGCTTGTCACCGAGAACGACCTCGACCGCGATAGCGTGGAAGAGATCGCACTCGACAGATTCGGCGTCGGGGTGAAGCAGCTCAACAAACTGCAAGCCTCCGGTCTCATCGCTGAGCTGCTCGAACTCTGCGGCAAGAGCGACAAGCGGCAGGTCAATGGAAACCGAAGGAGGGAAGCCAAGCGATGAACGCCACCAACATCCTTCCCGGGCCCCTGCCTTCGATTCCCTCCTCCGCCAAGGTGACCAAAGACCCGCTCGAATACCTCAGCGCCTCGCGCCTGAAGTCGTTCCACACCTGTCGGCTCCAGTATTACTTCCGCTACATCGAGCATCTCCCGAGCAAGGTCTCCCCGTCCTTGCTCGTGGGGAAGGTGGTGCATGCGGTCTTGCAGGCCTGGAACCTCGCCCGCTGGCGGGGAAAAGACTCCTCCCTCGAACGCATGGACCTCGTCTTTGAAGCCTGCTGGATTCACGGGTGCGAGGAAGAAGCGATGATCTGGAACTCCGCAGACGAGGAGGCCAGGGAAAAGGCCGGTGCCCTGAGTATCCTCAGGCACTACCTCACCCACACGCCTATCCCGCAGGAGGAGAAACCGCAGGCAGTCGAGGTGCGCGTCGAGCGCGATCTCGATGCCCACGGCCTGCCTCCGCTCGTCGGAATCATCGACCTGGTCCGGGCCGGCGGAAAGATCGTGGACTTCAAAACGAGTGCGCGATCTCCCGATACCTCCATGGCCGCTCATCAGAACGAGATCCAGCTCAGCTGCTACGCCCTCCTTTACCGGGAGGCTACCGGTCAGGCGGAGTCGGGCTTCGAGCTTCACCACCTGGTGAAAACCAAGGAACCGAAGCTCATCGTCACCCCCCTGGACCCGATGACCCCGGATCAGATCCGCAGGCTCGTCAGGATCAT
>CALDKL010000798.1 GCA_937898895.1 uncultured Verrucomicrobiae bacterium
GAAAGGGGAGAAGATATTTTTTCGGAGGTTATAAAAAAATCTGGTAATTCGAGTTAAGGTATGGTTAACTTTCCCGAAATACCGAACCACCAAACGTTCCATGGAAACCATTGCCCAGGACTCTGTTCTCGATTTTCTTCCTTCTTGTGACGATTCCTTCGCTGTGATCCCCCGGAACTGCGACACTGCCGTGGTCTACTGGAATCTCACGAGCGAGCGCCAGCCGATCCATTCGAAAGTCCGCCTCTGTCTGCAGGTGAACGGAAAGGAGACCGACGCCGAGGAGACCATCTTTCTACACCGCGAGTCGGGGCATTTTATCGTGCCCTTGCTGGCCGGAGATCGTGAGTACCAGATCGCCCTGGGATGGAATGATTTGCATGGATTCCGACCGATTTTCGAGCGGACCATCCGCCTGCCCGAGCATCCCGAATCCTCGCCTGGAGCAATGAGTTCCTCCCTGAGCTACCGCGGGGCTCAATTCTGGCCGAAGGGCGGAGCTTCGGTCAACTGACCGCACCTCCCAACCGCCTCCTTGCCGTGTCTGGCGCATCCCGACTGGAAGACGAGCGCATCGAGGAATTCCTCGAGTATCTCTCGGTCGAGAAAAACCGCTCGTACCGGACCCTGGCCAATTACCATCACGCCCTCTCCCGTTTCCGGAACTGGCTCCCTGCAACGAAGAGCTGGGATCAGGCGGATGCGGAAGATTTTCGAGACTACCTCTTTCTCCTGATGCGCGGCAGGCTGGACCGGGCCACCGTACGGCTCCACTTTGCCGCCCTGCGTTGCTTTTACCGCTTTCTCGTCCGCCGCTGCGGTCTTTCGGTGAATCCCGTGGCCGATGTGCAATTGCCGAAAGCGGAGAAAAAACTTCCGCTGGTTCTCAATGAGCGACAGGTGCTGGAACTGGTCGAAAAGCCCCTGAAGATCGAGCAGCCTCGCCAGGCTCCCAGCTGGGCGGCCGAGCGGGATGCCGCCATCCTCGAGTTGTTCTACAGTTCCGGGATCCGCCTCTCGGAACTCGCCGCCCTGGACGTGGAGGATTTTGACTTGCACGAGGAGTGCATCCGGGTGTTTGGCAAGGGAAGCAAGGAGCGGATCTGCCCGGTCGGAACCGCCGCCTCTGAGGCGATTCACCGATATCGCAACGCGGCGAGGGTCATGACGGGGCCGCTCTTCATCGGGAAGTCGCGCAAACGACTCACCACCCGGGCGATCTCGGATCTGTTCCACAAGTACCATTCCCTCTGCGACATTCCGCAGCAGGCGAGTCCCCACAAACTGCGGCACAGTTTTGCGACCCATCTCCTCGACCGCGGTGCGGATCTCCGCAGTGTGCAGACTCTGCTCGGACACGCGAGTCTTTCCACGACTCAGATCTACACGCACGTTTCGATCGAGCGGATGAAAAAAGTCTACGAAGAGGCGCACCCCCGCGCCTGATGGGTGCATCCGTTCTTGACCCGCACCTCTCCACCCGTGACCTTCCCGACGTGACCTTGTTTGACCGCCTCTTTCATCGCGAGGAATCGGCCCGTACGAATTCCGCCGAGAGCACCGGCATCCGCCTGGTCGTAGGACTCGGCAATCCGGGGCCGGAGTACGAGTCCACCCGACACAATATCGGGTTCCTTCTTGTCGACAAACTGGCGCGGGAACGGGCTCTGAAATGGGAGAAAGAAAACAAATTCCGAGCCAAGATTGCGACGGGACGGGATGGGATGGTGTTTGCCAAACCGCTCACCTACATGAACCTCAGTGGGAATGCGGTCTCGCGTCTGATGCGTCCGCATCGCCTTTCTCCCGAGCGCATTCTCGTGATCTGCGATGACACGGCCCTCGCGCCTGGGGCACTCCGCTTCCGGCCGGGTGGGTCCGCCGGGGGCCACAACGGCATCAAATCAATCATCGAGTTTCTGCGTACGGACGCCTTTCCGCGACTCCGCATCGGGGTCGGCCCGGCCCCGCCGGGGGTGGATCTCGCAGACCATGTCCTCGGCCCTTTTCTGGCCGAGGAGTGGACGGAAATGGAAAAAGTCCTCGAAATTGCTGTAGAAGGAGTAAATTGTGCGCTTTCCGTCGGCCTGGACGCGGCCATGAACCGGTACAATCGGCGGACTTGATACAATGGCGTGCGGGAATCCGCCCGTCGGAATGAATCGATTCACAGCTTATGAAACGCAAATACGAAGGGGTCTACATCCTCAAACTCCAGGGGCAGGACGAGACCATTGATGAGATGGTCGGCAAGATCACGAAGGAACTCGAATCCAATGGTGCGGTCCTCGAACAAATCGACCGCCTTGGCCGGAAACAGTTCGTCAATCCGAACAACGCCAAGCAGAGCCACGGTTACTACCTGCAATATCGCTTTGAAGCCGAGCCTACCGTGATCCACGAGGTCGAATCCCACCTCAGGCTCAGTGAGCAGGTGATGCTGCAGCATTACCGCCGTCTCTGATCGCCCTGCGGCGAGACCCGCCGCACGTCGATTAGGCAATCACCCCCCAAATCGGTTCACCGCTCGAGATCATCAGTGGTCTCCCTTGGGTGTCGAGGACGTGGGCGGTCGGGTCGATTCCCAGGAGGTAATAGATCGTTGCCGAGAGATCCTCGAGTCTCACCGGCTTTTCGATTGGGTTGCTGCCGGTCTCGTCACTGGCCCCGTAGATGGTTCCGCGTTTGATGCCGCCACCGGCGAGCAGGACGCTGTAGCAATTCGGCCAGTGATCGCGGCTGGCATTTTGATTGATCTTCGGGGTGCGACCGAATTCCCCCATCCAGACGACCAGGGTCTCATCGAGAAGCCCACGGTTTTCGAGATCGTAGATCAGAGTCGGCAGGGTCGTCTCGGTGATGGGGTAATGGTATTGCTCGACTATGGGAAACATCCTCGTGTCGTTGAATCCGTGGGTGTCCCAACCTCCTTCGGTGATGCTCTGGCCGCCGATGCCGCTGGAGAAATAGCAGGTGACGAACTTTACGCCGTGTTCGACAAGTCGCCGCGCGAGGAGGCAGCCTTGGCCATAGGTGGTGCGCCCGTAGGCGTCACGAGTCTTCGGTGGCTCCGAGGAGATGTCGAAGGCGTTGCGGACGCGCTCACTGTTGAGCATGGCAATGGCGTTGCGATAGTAGTCGTCGAGACCGCGTGCCTCGGCCGAATAATCGAGCAGACGCGATTGCCGGTCGACGAGTTCCTGCAACCCGCGACGGGCATGGAGACGGTCGAGGGTGAGGTTGGCGGGCAGGCTCAGTTCGGGCAGTTTGAAATTCGGATCGTTCGGATCGCGCGGGACGAACAGGGGATCGTGTTCTTTTCCGAGGAAGCTCGCCGCCTGACCAGGCGTGCGAGATCCGTCGGCGACGACGTGAGGGTAGCTGACGAAAGTAGGGAGTCCTCCGGTCGGGTTCGGCGCGAGGTGATCGACGACCGAGCCGTAGGCCGGGTGCAGGTCGATCGAGTCGCGGAGTCGCTGGTCGTCCGTCGGCGGGGCATGGCCCGAGAGAGCGTAGTATCCCGCCGAGTTGTGGTTCTTCATCTTGTGATGGACGGATCGGATCACGGTGAAGCGATCCATGATCCGGGCGACACGAGGAAGGTGCTCATTGGTGAGCAGGTCGGGATTGCTCGTGCGGATCGCCTTGTGAGGGGTGCGATACTCGGACGGAGCGTTCGGCTTTAGATCGAACATGTCGACATGGGAGGGGCCACCCCATTGGAAGAGAAAAATGACCGACTTCGCCCGTGCGCGAGGACGTTTCCCGGGAATGCCGGAGCCGGCGAGGATCTTCGGCAACGTGAGTCCGAGCACCCCCATCCCTCCCACTCGGAGGAGCTGGCGACGCGAGGGGCGAATGGTGTCGAAATTGCGGCAGGCAGGGGATTTCATTGGCGAAGCAGAAATTCCTTGGCATTGAGCAAGGACCACGCGAGATCCTCGACCGCCTCACGGCGGTTTTCGGAACGCTTCAGGTAGGCGGCGGTTGCGCCGAGTTCCTCGCTG
>CALDKL010000799.1 GCA_937898895.1 uncultured Verrucomicrobiae bacterium
TGAAAGTGCTCGGCGAACTGGTTTCACTGGGAAGCCTCCACGAGCGGCTCGCCGAGTTCGGCATCCAGGGAGGAATCGTGGCGCTGCCGCATCCGCGTCGCGGACACGAACTCGTGTTGGTGCGCGAGCCGGGTGCTGCCGCCCTCACAACCTTCCAGGAGGGTCTCGCCCCGGTGGAGCAGATCAACCGGGAGGTAGTGGTGCCGTTCCTGCCCCGCACCGACATCGGCAAGGTGGACCGGGCGGCACTGGAGGCACTGGCAATAGCGTCCTCCACCGATCCCTCGGACGACTGCGCGACGCCTCGCTGAGGGCGGTGTCGCGACATCGCCACATCAAACCGTGATCCGCCGATCCCGTGCCGCGATGCGCCAGGCCTCCTCGGTGACGGAGTCCTCGCGCACGATTCGTGCTTCCTGGTGCAGGGCCACGGTGGGACAGACGTGTCTGGGGACGCCGATCACCTCCCTGCCGACAGGCCATGCCGAAGGATCCTTCACTCCGATGACGAGGTGCTCCTCGCTTTGGGAAAGGAATTCCGCATCGGGAATCTGGGGGAACTCCACGCGACGGGTGATGGGATTTTCTGCGGCAACCGCCTTGTGTCCGAGATCGAGGCAGAGTCTGCCGTCGCCGGGATGGGACACGACGCGGGTCAGCAGGAGAGCGGCCGGTTCGAAAGGCAGGTCGGGATACTGGCTGCCGTAGCCGCAATCCCACAGCACCGTGGTGCCGGGGGAACATTGGCGGGGGCGCGATTCGGCGGCACAGCGAGCGGCGTGCAGACCGAAGGTGGGCGATCCTCCTGCGACGAGGAGAGGGACCGGGCCCACCTCGCTCTCGAGTGCGGAAAGGGTTTCCTCGACAAGGGCCATGGCCGCTTCAAACTGTTCGGTGCGGGCCTCGATCGCGGCATCGTGGATGTGGCCGTCATACGCATGGAGACCGGCGAAGCGGAGGGCGGGGTTTGCGACGATGGCACGCACCAGATCGACGACCTGGGGCCCCGGCCTGATCCCGGTGCGGTGCATGCCGCAATCGAGATCGACAAACAGATGGATCGGATCCGAGCCATCCCTGACAAACGCACCAAGAGCCGCCTCGCAGTCAACCAGGCAGGAGAACTGAGTTTCCGGATAGGCCTCGATGAGCCGAAAGAACCGCGCCACGTTCGGTCCCACGAGAGGGTAGGAGACGAGCACGTCGGTCATGCCCGAGCGAGCGGAGAGTTCGGCTTCGGCGATGGTCGCGGCCTTGACCTGGCGGATCCCCAGGCCGTGCTGGATTTCGAGAATCTCGCCGCACTTGTGGGTCTTGATGTGGGGGCGCAATTTGGCCGCATTGCCCCCGACGATGCGAAGCATCAATTCGAAATTCCGCCGGATGGCGTCGGCGTCAAAGAGAAGGGCAGGGGAAGGAACGGTGTCCAGGTTGGCGATTCGTTTCATCGTGGTTCAGTCCTTCAGTTCGATGATGATCTCGATTTCCACGGGGATGTTGCCCGGGAGGGTGTTTGTGGCCATGGCACTGCGCGCACCGATGCCGTCGTCCCCGAAAACTTCGGCGAAGAGATTCGAGAAACCGTTGACCACGAGTGGTTGCTGGGTGAAATCGTCCGTGCAGTTGACGAGAGCGAGGGTCTTGATGAGGCGGGAAACGCGGTCGAGCGATCCGAGTTCGCGTTTCATCGTGGCGAGCAGGGACAGACCGGTGAGCCGAGCCGCTTCCTGGCCTTGTTCGAGGGTGAGGTCGGCACCGACCCGACCCGTCATGTAGTTTTCGCCATCGGTGCAGGGACCGTGGCCCGAGAGCCATGCGAGATTGCCCACGCGAACAAGCGGTTTGTAAACGCCACCGGGCTTCGGGGAAGGGGGGAGGACAATGCCGAGTTCGGCAAGACGGGATTCGGGGGACATGGGGAAGGGGGGGATGGGTTACGAAAAGCGACTCGCCCTGAACTACAGCACGACGCGAAGAAGGGTCAAGCAGCACTTGCGGAGAAACACGACTCCCGCATTGCGCCCAATCCACCGAAACACCCGAATGGCCAAGCACAGAAGACGCCGAACGCCGAAGGCACGGAATCAGAGGGGAGAGAGAAATCGGCTGGGTTCACTCAATGAGTGAATTTCGATTCCGCCGCATATCCCTGATTGGGCCGGGGATTCCGTGCCTTCCGCAGTTTCCCGTCTTCGGATTCCGACCTCGGCGACTTCCCCAAAGCCAAACACCAGCGCCGCCTCCCCGTAGTCCTC
>CALDKL010000800.1 GCA_937898895.1 uncultured Verrucomicrobiae bacterium
GGCGGGACTCGATGCGGAATGGGCGAGACTGCGGCAGACGCGCTATACCTTTCGCGAGCGCCTGCTCTGGGGAGCGGCGGCGGCCCTGCGGATGCTGTGGCTGAAGCGACTCCTCCTCGACATCGCCTCTCGCTTTGCCCCGTCCTGGCTCGAGCAGCGCCGTGCCACCGTCCGACGATAGAGGATTGCTCACGATGGAAAAATCCTCCTGCATCGTCCTTTCGAGTGCCTTTCCCGACACCTACACCGGCACGGGATTCGCAGCACGTTCGCTGTTGCCCGTTCTTGGTAGTGTGTTTGTCAGGGTCGACTATCTCGCCGTAGCGGCTCCGGGGAAGCGTCCTCCCGAACACTTCCCCGGCGACCGCTCTCGGGTCGTCTTTCATCCGCTCCGGGCCGACGCCCGAGCCAAGTGGAAGCGTTTCGCAAAATCACTCGGCTCCCGCTGGCCCGCAGCCGTGCAGCGCTACGTCGGCCCTGCTCTGCCCGCTGCCCTGCATCGGCTCTGTGACGAAGCCGGGGAACAGCCACCGGTCCTTTTTGTCCTCGATGCTCCACTCTACTGGCCGCTCCTCGCCGATTCGAAGCTGCGTTCGCGTTTTTCCCGCATCATTCACTGGAGTCTCAATGTTTCCGCCGAGGTATTCCTCGGAATCCTCGCCGAGTCGAATCCGCTGATGAAGGCGGTGTGGGGTCTCGAAGTGGGACGCCTCAAACGCTACGAACGGGAAGTCCTCGAGAACGCGGACGTGAATTGGACGGTCACGAATGGCGACGCGGACTCCTACCGCTCGATTTACCGGCAGGATACCGATGGAGTCCTCGGCATCCGCCTCGACGAGGAACGCTTCGAGAAACCGATCACGGGCGATCCCTTCACGCTTCTCTACCTCGGCTCCTTCGACGTGCGCAAACGAAAGGGCATTGCAAAATTCGTTCACTCCGTATTCCCCGCACTGAAGGCACGCTTCCCCAAAATGAGACTTCACCTCGGCGGCAAGGGAAGTGAGGAATTCGAGGGCACTCACCCCGGAGTGCGGGGTTTCGGGTTCGTCGCGGACGAGGAAACGTTCATGGCCGAAGGGCTCATCATCGTCAATCCGCAGGAGTCAGGTTCCGGCATCAAACTGAAATCGCTCCACGCCCTCGCCGATGGAAAAGTGCTCCTGACCACTCCGGTCGGGGCTCAGGGCATTCCGGGAAACCCTGGGCAGGACTACCTCTTCGCAGAGAGAGTCGAGGAGATGGGGGATGTGTTAGGGAAAGCCATCACCTCGGGTGTTCCATTGCCGGAGATTGCCGAAGGCGGACGCGCCGCCGTGCGCGAGTCCACCGTAGGGCCGGTCTTTGACGAGATCTTTCGCGAGATGCTGGGGAAGGCGCTGGAGAGCGCGACTTCGCAGAGGTGACGATGCGCATCCTGTTGACCGGAGCCAGAGGATTCATCGGATCGCACCTGCGGGCGCGATTGATCGCAGCAGGCCACGAAGTGATCGGGACGACGCGGCCGCCGATGGCATCGGCGGAATCTGACGGATGTCTTGTCCTCGATCCGGCGAAGGTTCCGGAGCGCCTCCTTGAAGGGTTCGATGCACTGGTCCACACGGCCGACCCCACCCCTGCCAGGGTCGGGCGCGAGCCGGGGCGAACCTGGGAGGACGGAGTTCTGTTATCAAAGAATCTCGCCCTTGCCGTATCGAAGAGTCCCGTTCGGACCGTGATTCACCTGAGCAGCGTCGCGGCCCTCGGCGGACCCGACACCCTCTCCCGAGCCGCCCTCGACGACACCCTAGTCGCCACGCCTGAATCGGATTACGGACGGCACAAGGCACGGTGCGAGGAACTCTTCCGGGCACTTGCGACTCCGGATCGGCTCATCGTGACGCTGCGTCCTCCCCTCGTCTATGGCCCGGGCGCAGGCGGAGCCTGGGCGCAACTGCTCGGCCTCGTCCGCTCGGCGCTGCCCCTTCCCTTCGCTTCGGTGAACAACCGACGCTCCTTTCTCGGTGTCGACAATCTCGGCGACCTCGTTGTGGCCATCCTCGCTCACCACGGACAAGGGAACCGCAGCGGCTCCTACCTCGCGGCGGATCGGGAGGTCGTTTCCCTCCGCGAAATCTGCACCGCTCTTCGACAGTCTCTCGGGAAGCATCCCGGTTTGCTGCCATTCCCTCCCGCCCTGCTCGCGGCCGCCCTGCGTTGCCTCGGAAAAAAAGAAGCGGCGGCAGGGCTTTTCGGCGACCTTGTCATTGATGCCTCGCGGGTGGAAGCGGTCTTTTCCTCGCCTCCGTCCCTCGCGACGCTCGCTGGCATGGCCCGCTCCCTGACAAACCCGCCATCTCCCGATCCGACCCGTTGAAACGTTTTCTCGAAATTCTCCTCGCTGGCGGACTCTTCCTCCTCCTCGCCCCGCTCCTCGCCGTGCTCTGTCTCGCGGTGCGCTGGAATTCACCCGGACCCGCTCTTTTCCGTCAGGTACGGGTGGGCAGGGAGCGACGTCCCTTCACCTGCCTGAAACTGCGCACCATGAAGACCGGCACCCGCCAGGCCGGCACTCACGAGATCGGAGCCGATGCCGTCACCGGGCTGGGCACGATCCTTCGAAAATTGAAGCTCGATGAACTGCCCCAACTGCTCAATGTCCTCCGGGGCGAAATGAGCTTCGTCGGTCCGCGACCCTGTCTGCCCTCACAGACCGATCTCATTCGCGAGCGTGAGATCCGCGGCGTCTATGCGATCCTGCCGGGGATCACCGGCCTCGGCCAGGTGCGTGGCATCGACATGTCCGACCCGGTCCGGCTCGCCGAATGCGATGCCGAATATCTCCGGAGACACTCCTGGACGCTGGACGCGGCCATTTGTTGGCGCACCTTGGTCGGCGGCGGATTCGGCGACCGGGTCCGCTCCGAAAGCCCTTCTTCCTCCCCCCAGTGAATCCCGCCTCTCCACTTGCGACTCCTCCCCGACCGCTCGCGATACGGCTCTGGGAGAGCACCCTCTTCCGGCGCAGCCTCGCGCTCGTCTTCCACCTTCTCGGCATCACTCTCGCCTTCTTCGGTGCCCATCTCCTCCGCTTCGATTTCGCCATTCCGGAACGACAGCTCGTCAATTTCGAACTCCGCGTCGGCATTCTCTTTTCCTGCTATGTCTTCTGCATCTTCGCCTTTGGCCTCTATCGCGGCATGTGGCGATTTTTCACCCTGCGGGACTGTCTCATCACCGTGATCGCCTTCGGAGTCGGCACCCTCCTCGCAGGTGGATCCATTTACATCGTGAATGGGTATTCCTTCGACGGGGTGTCCCGTTCGGTGCTCATCGTCACCTACCTCCTCCTCGTGGCCTGGGAAATCGGCGGGCGAGGACTGGCGCGTTTGCTGCGGGAAAGCGGCGGGCGGGGGCGAGGCGAGGGCCGCATCCTCGTGGCCGGCTGCCCGGAGCAGGCCGACGTCCTCCTCCGCGCAATCCAGCCCTATGCCATGCAAATGGGAACCGTGGTCGGCATTGTTTCGGAAGAGGCGAGGCATCATGGCTCGAGACTCCGCGGAGTGAAGATGTACGGGGGAGCCGACCAGATCCCCGGACTGGTGCGCAAGCTGTCGGCCACCACCCTCCTCTTCCTTCCTCCCTTCACCGCTCCGCAACGCATTCGCACCGTCGTCGATGCTCTCTCGGACGAGAAACTGAAGTGCGATTACCGCGTCATCCCCTCCGTCGACGAGATCGCCTCGGGCCGCGTCGACGTCAGCGCGATCCGGCAGGTCGCGATCGAGGATCTCCTCCCGCGCCTGCCCTACGAGTCCGAGGCAGAACGGCTCGGGCACATGATCACCGGGAAACGCATTCTCGTTTCCGGCGCAGGCGGCAGCATCGGCTCGGAGATCTGTCGACAGGTGCTGCGCTTTCGGCCGAAAGTGCTCGTGCTCTTCGATCTGAGCGAGTTTCATCTCTTCCAGATCGAACGCGAACTCGCCCCCGTCGCGAGGCGCGAGGGTGCCGAGTTGTTCGCCATCGCGGGCGATGTGAAACGCGCCGAACCCCTCCGTGCCGCCATCCGCCGCGCCGGTGGCATCGACATTTTCTACCATGCCGCCGCTTACAAACACGTCGATCTGATGGAGCGCAACGCGGCAGCTTGTTTCCAGAACAACGTCGTCGGCACCCAGGTCGCCTCCACCGTTGCCGAGGAGGAGGGGGTCGCCCAGTTTGTTCTCATCTCGACCGACAAGGCGGTGCGTCCCACGAGCCTCATGGGGGCGAGCAAGCGCCTCGCCGAGCGCGTCGTGATCGAACGAAAATCACCCGCCGCACAGACTTGCTTCAAGGCGGTGCGTTTCGGCAACGTCCTCGGCAGCAACGGCAGCGTCATCCCCATTTTCCGCGAGCAGATTGCAAAGGGTGGTCCCGTCACCGTGACGAGCCGCGAGGTGACGCGATTTTTCATGACCATTCCCGAGGCCGTCGAACTCGTCCTCACGGCCGGGGCAATTGAGGAAGATCGACGCATCTTTGTGCTCGAGATGGGGGAGCCGGTAAAGATCGATGCCATGGCGCGGCGCATGATCGAACTTTCCGGCTTCGTTCCCGATGTCGAGATACCCATCGTCTATACCGGTCTGAAAAGGGGCGAGAAGGAATACGAAGAGCTGCTCACCGATGATGAGGATGTCGTGCGCACCGACCTCGACCGCATCTGGGTAGTGAAAAAGAGCGGCACCGAGGAAGTCGCGTCCGTCGACATGGGACGCCTCCTCGAGCTGATCGACGACGAAGACGAGGAGGGACTCCGCGCTTACGCCCACGCCCTCATCAGAGGATCGCGTCTCCACCCGAATTCTCCCTCGGGAAGCGGTGATGCCGACAAGGTCCACAGCTAAGGGACGTTTTCACCTGGCATGATCGGTCGCTACACCACGCTGATGCAGAAACTGCCGCGCCCGCTCGGCGTGGCTCTGAAGTGGCTGATGGTCTACCCCCGCTTCTGGGTGCAGCGTGCCGCCGCACATCGTGGCTTTCGGGAATACGGGTCGCGCTATCCGCACCCACTCCTCTTTGTCGCGGGCATGCCGAAGAGCGGCACGACCTGGCTCGAGCGGATGCTCTCCGCCTATCCCGGTTATCAGGATCTCCTCATTCCCGCAGCCACCTTCGCCGAACTGCGCGGCGAGGCGGGACACCTCTTCGAACTGCCCGCACACGCCTTCGCCCGGCTCCGCCGCTGTCTCGTCCTGACCAAGATGCATTGTCCTGGTTCCTCGGGGAACGCATCCGTCCTCCGCGAAGCGGGGGCTCCCCACGTCATTCTCTACCGCGACCCTCGCGACGTCGCTGTGAGCTATGTGCATTATGTGAAAGACACGCCCTGGCACGAGGATTTCCCGGCCCTGCGAGACCTCTCACTCGCGGATGCCCTGCAGTTTTTTCTCCGCAGGCGCCTCCCGGAGTTTGCTCACTGGATGCGGTCGTGGCAGGAGCATCGTGATCCTGACAATAGCCTCATGCTTTCCTACGAGGAACTGCTCGCCGATCCCACCGCGGCTCTGACGCGGATTCTCCATCTCTTCGGTCTCGAAGCCGGTGAGGATCTCGTGCGCGATCTCGTCGAACGCAATCGATTCGAGGCGAGTCGATCCTCGGGGGAAGGGGGCGGTTTTTTCCGCAAAGGCGTCGCGGGAGATTGGCGGAACCATTTCGACGAAACGCTGAAGCACACCTTCCGCGAGGTCGACGCAGACCTTCTCGTCGAATTCGGATACGAAGCGGGATCGGAATGGTAGAAGGGCAGGCATCCGCAGCACCGCTGGAATCCGGACGCAAGAGGGTTGTGTTGGTCACTCAACCCTATTCCCCCGATCTCCAGTCGACGAGTCATCTCCTCACCGAGCTGCTTGGGGCGATGGAGGGCGAGCCGATTGATTTCACGGTGATCTGTGGGTTTCCCGTGTTGC
>CALDKL010000801.1 GCA_937898895.1 uncultured Verrucomicrobiae bacterium
AGTCCACCTTGCAGCCGGTGAAGCTCAAGTTTCTCGCCCCCTACTCCGATGCTGTGGCCACGGTCGCCAAGGACGCCGTCACCCTTTCCATTCCGAAACACGAATCCCTCACGGCCGCGCCGACCGAATTCTCGGGGGTTCTCGCCGTCGAGGTGCCTGGGAAAAAAGTCGGCTTCGCACTTTCCACAGGCGGCTTCTCGGCGGCGGCCGCTCCTCCATCTGCCGATCCTGACAAAGCCCCCGCATCCGAAAGGCCGAATCCGCCGGCTTCGGGAGGCCTTCCCTTTGGCGGCGGGCTTTGGGGCGTGGTCCTTGCGGCGTTTCTCGGTGGCATGATTCTGAATGTGATGCCCTGTGTCTTTCCCGTGATCTCGCTGAAGGTCATGTCGTTTGTCGGGCAGGCGGGCGAGGATCGGAAGAAGGTGTTTGCCCACTCCGCCGTTTTTGCTCTCGGCGTGCTCGTCTTCTTTTGGATGCTCACGATCATGATGCTCCTCATCAAATCCAGCGGCGGTGGCGAGGTCGGCTGGGGAGCCCAATTGCAATATCCCGGAGTCGTCATCGGATTGATCATCATCATGGTCCTCGTTGCGATGGGTCTGTTCGGAGTCTTCGAAATCGGGGCCTCCATGACCGCAGTCGGCGGCGACCTGGCCAATCGCTCCGGCTACGCAGGCAGTTTCTGGAGCGGTGCCCTCGCCGTGCTCCTCGCCACGCCCTGCACCGCTCCGCTCATGGCTCCGGCGATCGGGTTCGCCCTTTCCCAGTCTGCGCCGGTGATGTTTCTTGTTTTTACTTCCCTGGGGCTGGGGCTCGCGGCTCCCTACTTCGTCTTTGCGATCTTTCCGAAACTGCTCGACGTCCTCCCTGCTCCCGGTGCATGGATGGAGAGTTTCAAACAATTCATGGGTTTCCCCATGCTCGCCGTCGTTGTCTGGCTCTCCGGAGTGCTCTCGAAGCAACTCAACACCGCCGGCCTCCAATGGGCGCTCGCGGCGGTTCTGTTGGTGGCTTTGGCAGGATGGATCCTTGGTCGCTTTGCCGGACTGGATCGCTCCGAACCGGCGCGGATGAAGGGGCGCCTCACCGCTCTGTTGATCTTCCTGGTCGCGCTCGGTCTCGCCTGGGACGCTTCGGCGAAACGGCCTCCCGCCAACTCCGTGGACATCGCCGAGGTCATTGCGAAACATCGTGCCGAAGGCAAGGCCGTCTTCGTCGATTTCACCGCCGAGTGGTGTGTCACCTGCAAGGTGAACAAGCGCGTCGCAATCAACACGAAGGAGGTGCAGGAGGCTTTCCGGGTTCACAACATTGCCTTCGTCACAGCCGACTGGACCAACGAAGATCCCAGTATCACAAAACTCCTCGCCGAATTTGGGCGAGCGGGAGTCCCGTTCTACCTGCTCTACCCAGCCGACCCGGCGAAGCCGCCGATCCGGTTTGGGGACGGGATTCTCACGAAGGGCGCGATCCTCGAGGCGATTGAGAAACGGTAAGGAGGGATCACTCCGCTTCGATGCGCTTGACGACGTTCCCGATCACATCCGGTACGTCCGTGATGATGCCGTCGGCCCCGCGTTTCAGCCAAAGAGTGGCGATGTCAGGGTCGTTGACCGTCCACAAAGCGAGCTTTGCGCCGAGAGTCCGGACTTTGGGTACGTCGGTTTCGAGAAAGTCGGTCTGCTTCCAGGCGACCCAGTCAGGTCGGAGACCGGACAGGGTCGTGTATTTCTCCTCATCGAATTCCTTGCTCCCGAGCGCACCGATCTTCACTTCCGGAATTTCCTGGCGAAGCGCCGCAAGAAACTTCCAGTCGAAGCTCTGCACGATGACCCGGTCAGTCGCGGCAAGCGAACGGATCACGCGGGCGTAGTCGGCCGCGTCGCCGGTCTTGTGTTCGATCAGCGGGGTCGCCCCGGCATCGAGAACGAGTTTCACCGCATCCGCAAAGCGTGGCACCGCTTCGCCGATGAACGAACCCTTTGAGAACCATTTTCCCACATCCAGTGTCTGCACCGTCGCCCAGTCGAGCGTCTCAATGGTGTCCGGCCGCCCCACGAGGCGCGAAAGTTCATCGTCGTGAAAGAGCACCATTTCTTCGTCACTCGTGGTCCGCACATCGAATTCGATCACCTTCGCGCCGAGTCGCAGAGCCTCGCGGATGGACGCGACGGTGTTTTCGGGTGCGACTGCGGAGGCTCCGCGATGGGCGATGACGAGGGGCTCGGCAATAGCAGGGAGGGCCATGAAGAGGGTGGCACAGATGAGGGTACGCATGTCAGGAAAGCCGGAGGACTCGCTTTGCATTTCCGGAGAAAATTTTCTCCCTTGCCGTCGGATCGGATACGAACCTTCGGACATTTGCGATCTGGCCCGAACCCGAACACTTCTCGCCTTGTCCGAACGGGTCGGAGCAATCGGTTCCGAGCATCAGTTTGTCCTGATGGCGCAGGAGAAAAGCCGCAGCGTGTTCCGGATCGCGGTCAAAGGCGTTTTTTCCCGAGCCGGCGGAGAGGTCGCCGTAGGCATTCGGATAATCAGAGAGGTAGCGATCCGTGAGGCCTCCGGGGGTGATCGGTCCTTTCGGATACATCACCGAGGGAACGTGCTTTGCGTCGATATTGCCCCACCAGGTCTGGGCATGTCCGATGAAGTTTACTTTCGGGAACCGTTCGAGGACCTTGTGGAAGCGGTCGAACCCGAGATTGTATTTGCCTTCCTGGAAATGGAGCAGCACCGGAACCTCGTGGGCCTGCGCGACCTCATAGAGACGGATCATCGGGGCTGCGTCGACCTCGAGGGAGAATTTCGACTCACCGATTCCGATGGCTCCCCGCGCAAGCCATTTTTCGATCACGGCGACGGCATCATCCGCGTCGGGGACCTCGTTGCAGAAGTAGACGAAGGAATCCGGATACGCCGCCGCGAACCGTGCCGCTGCCTCGGTACCGAAGACCCGTGCGGCGAGTCCATTCGACTTGCCTGCATGAGTCGAAGCCCGGGCCATTTCTGTGCCCGCCGGCAGGAGCACGGTCTTGGAAACGCCCAGGGCTTTCTGGTGGATGAGAAACTCTTCGTCGCGCCGTCCGTTGAAGTGAATGTGCTGATGGATGTCGATGATCTCTTCGCCTGACTCCGAGGCGGTGATCCCGCCGATGCCGACCACCGTCCCTAATCCCGCCAGTTTTGTGAATTGTCTCCGGTCCATAATGGCTGCAAACTCCCGCCGATTATCCGAACCTATGCCGCCCCCAGCGAGATGAAAAAACTCCTTCTTTGCGCCTCTTTTCTCGTCCTTCCATTCTCGCTTTCCGCCCAGGCCACTCCGGTCGAACCCGAAGTCTCGGCGGACGAATTTCCCAGGGTCCCGGCGACGGAACCGGCCGACGCTCTATCCACCTTTGAGATTGCACCCGGATTTGATCTCGCCCTCGCCGCTCACGAACCGGACGTGACCGATCCGATCGCAATGACGTTCGATGAACAGGGGCGGGCCTATGTTCTCGAGATGATTGGCTACTCCGAACGACGCGACGACGCGGTCTGCCGGGTGCGCCTCCTCACCGATGCAAACCATGACGGTGTCTTTGAAAAGAGCATCGTGTTCAAGGACAAACTGAAATGGCCCACCGCGATCATCTGTTACAAGGGCGGAGTCTTCGTCGGGGCTACGCCCGATCTCTATTACTTCAGGGACACCGATGGCGACGGGGTTTGCGACGAAGAGAAGACGATCTTTTCCGGTTTCGGCGAGGGGAATACGCGGCTCAATATGCAGGCCCTCTTCAATAGCCTGCGATGGGGACCCGACAATCGGATCTGGGGACAGACCGCAGGCAATGGCGGGACCGTTACGAAACCCGGCGATCCAAAGTTTGCTCCCGTTGCGGTGCGCGGGGCGGATTTTTCCTTCGACCCTGAGAAACTGGATTTTCGTCAGGAGAACGGTACCGCGCAATACGGGATGAGCTTCGACTCCCTCGGTCGTCGCTACGTCTGCAGCAACTCACGCCACCTCATTTGGGTCGCATACGAGCGGGGACAGGTGAACGAGAATCCGTGGTACAGCCTGCCTTCTCCTCTCATCGACATCCCCGACGACGGAGCGGCCGCTCCGGTCTATCGCATCAGCCCCGACGAGCCCTGGCGAATTGTGAGAACGCGCTGGCGAGTCGCCGGAGTCGTCAAGGGTTCCGTCGAAGGGGGCGGCCGGGTCTCGGGCTATTTCACCTCGGCCACGGGTGTGCATCTCTACTGGGGCGACGCTTTCCCTGCGGAGTTTCGCGACAACGTTTTTGTGGGCGATGTCGGCAGCAACCTGGTCCACCGCAAGATTCTGAAGACCCTGCCGGGATCGGTGCAGCCAGTCGGAACGCGACCGATTGCCGGAGAGAAAACCGAGTTCCTTCGCAGTCGCGACACCTGGTTCCGCCCCACCAGTTTCGCGACGGGACCTGACGGTTGCCTCTATGTCACGGACATGTACCGCGAAGTGGTCGAGCACCCCTGGTCCATCCCGGAGACGATCAAGAAACATCTCGATCTCAACAGCGGCAATGATCGGGGCCGCATCTACCGGGTCGCTCCAAAGGGGTTCCGTGCTCCCAGGATCGACGATCTCGGTGCCCTCGACGATGCTGCACTGCGGAAGTTGCTCGACCATCCCAACGACTGGCATCGCACCACCGCCCGTCGTCTTCTCTTCGAGCGGGGGCATGCGGCAGCGCCTGTGCCGGCACACGAACCCTTTCCCGCCGTGCTCGCCTCGAAATCTCCTCTGCTCGACCGGCTCGAAGCCGCCTCGGGGGATCGCTGGATGGAAGCCGCCGTGCTGAACTCGCTGCGCACCCCCGGAGATCTCGCGGCAGCGTGGAAAGCCTCGGCGAAGTTGCCCGCCGCATTTCGCGGGCAGCTTGCGGGTATGATTGGGCGGGCCAACGACGCCGCTCTGCTCGCCTCGGTCGGAGAGGAAATGGCTTCGGGGAACCCTGACAGTACCACCTTCTCGCTCCTTTCGGGCATCCGCGACGGGATCGCGCGGGCGAGGGGAGATTGGAAGGGATTCGCCTCCGACAAGCGATGGGATCGGATCAAGACAAAGGCCCGGGCGACCCTGGGGAATGCATCGACTCCGACCGCAGAGCGCGTTGCTGCGGTTCATTGGCTGGCGCTTCTGCCGTCTCCGGACACCCAGGACCTGTTTCGCTCCGCCCTGCGGGCGGCTTCGTCCGATCCCGCTCTCGCGGCGGCGCTTGTGGCGGGGATTTCCGATTTCGATTTCCTGATTGGGCAGTTTCCTTCTCTCGCCCCGGCGGTGCGCGAGGAAGTCGGCGGACGCCTCCTTGCCTCCGCGAAGAGTTCTTCCGCATTTCTCGAATCGGTCCGCTCGGGCAAGGTGAATCTGGCCGATGCACCGGCGAGCATGATCGAGAATCTCCGTCGCCACCCCGATGCCGCCGTGCGGAAACTCGCCGAGGAAGTGCTGCCTCCGGTGGTGAAGCGCAGCGATGTCATTGCCCGCTACCAGCCTGCCCTCGCGAAGAAGGGCGATCCGGTGAAGGGAAAGGCAGCCTTTTTGAAAGCCTGCATTGCTTGCCACAAGTCGCACGAGGGCGAAGGGATCGTCCTTGGCCCCCCCATTGCGACTTTCGCCACCGCAGGGGCGGAAACGATCCTTGGGAATATTCTTGATCCGAACCGCGAAGTGGCACCGCAGTTTCAGGCTTACGTCTTTGAGTTCCACGACGGAACGAGCGCCACTGGCTTCATCGTCTCGGAAAACGCAACCGAGACGACTCTGCGGATGCCGGGCGGAATCGACAAGACCTTCTCCCGCAGCCAGGTCGCCTCAATGAAGGGGCTGGGCATGTCGCTGATGCCGGAAGGACTCGAAGCGACTCTTTCGATCGAGGAGATAACGGATCTGATCGCCTACCTCCTGAATC
>CALDKL010000802.1 GCA_937898895.1 uncultured Verrucomicrobiae bacterium
TCCGATCCGCTTTTTCTGGGTTTCCTGACGAATCACCTTCGACAGGGCGATGCCTGCGGCGAGCAGTTTGTCGAAGCGCAGGCGCCCTCCGTCGTTGCCGTCGATGACTTCGGCATTGCGCCCATTTTTTTTCAGTCCCTTGAGAACCTCCCAGGCCAGGTGACTTTTCAGCACAGGGCGGGCGGAAAATGCCGTTTCGGCCGCGATGTGAAGATTCTCCGCGTAGTTTGCGAGGGTGGCGGCCTCGCGCCGCAGGGGTTCGCCGAAGGACAGGACGATGCGTTCGATCTCGCTCCGCCGTTCCGTGCCGAGAGCGGTATCCTCGGGGTGATCGACAAAGAGCGGCAGGACGGGAGCCCCGGCGCTGATGAGGAAGCGGAGCACCTCCGACGGAACCGACATGAACTGTCCGGAACGGATGTGGGTGTTGCCGGGAATGAAGAGGATCACGCTGTCCTCGGAGAGGGCTTCGTGGACTTCCTTCTTGAAGGCGGCGAGAGAACTTTCATCGGGGGAAAATTCGAAGCCGTGGGTGTCCTCTTTTTCCAAGTGCGCCTGGACGAGCGGGTCGTAGTCGAGGCGGCGGTCGATGAGATAAACGATCTTGCGCCCTCTGAAAAGTTTCTCGACATGAAGGAGATCCTGGAAGGCGAGCCGATTGGGAATCACGAGGATTCCGCCGTTGGGGATGTTTGCTTCGCCGTGCAGTTCGAGCGGGTTGCGCTGGCTCATGATCGGGCAATGTGGCGTCTTTTTCGCAGATTTCGAAGCCCTTTTGACGGGAAAAGCAGCGAGTCGATGGCGAAGGATCACTTGCGACCTTTTTTCCGCTTTTTCCGAATGGCGGCCTTCGAGGGGGTATGACGCTGCTTTTCTCCCCGCTTGGGAATCCGCCAACCGCGAGGCATGCCACCTTTCGGAGGGAGGCCGATGGAGTCCATTGCGGCCGGATCGGATTCTTCCGCTCCATTCGGCGGGGATTCGGGATCCTCCGTCATTCGTCTCCAGACACGCCTCTTGCCCGGGGCCGAAGGCTCGTACATATCCTCCGGGATCGGATAGTCGCGCTCGAGTTCTTCGACCAGTTTTGACTTTGGCAGCGGGGTGCTGGGAGCAGGGGCGCAACCTGCCTCTCTGACGGCTTCTTTCCACGAGCGGAAGAATTTGCGGGCTTCGCGATAGAGGCTCTCGGTGGTGGGATCGCGGCGGAGCAGGCGGAGCAAAAGAGGCTGGTTCGCCTCGTGCCGCTTCCGAATGGCATCGATCACCGCCTGCCGTTGGGCCTTCTTCCGGGAGCGTTTGGCGACTCTTCCAAAGGCACTCGTGGGGGCCTTGGGGGAGGCCGCTTTGGGGTGAGTGCCTTCACCTCTGGTGTCGTTGTCACGGGCGATCCTGGTTCGGATCGGCTTTTTTGGTTTTGCCATCGCTAGACCGGCGACGCGGATGGCTGCCTTCCAGCTGTGGAAGGTCTCCGCCGCCCGTCGGTAGAGATCGAGGGTCTCGGGGTTCTTTTTGATCGCGGGGAGGGTTGGAACCTCCCCGCTGGGGAATCTCGCCCGGATCTCCAAGGCCAGCGCCTGCTGCGCCGCCTTGCGGGAGTCGGCCATCTCCACCGGGAACCCGGCGGCTTCCACCGCCGCCTCCCAGTGTTGGAAAAGGCGACATCCTTGCTGAAAGAGTTTCCTGGCGACCGGATCGTTTTTCATGGTGCGCCCGTCGAGGCTCTCGCCTGCATCGTGGTGCTGGCGCAGGGCCGCGATCAGATCTTCGCGGCGTCGGCGGGCGCGGGGTTTCGCGTGATGCTCCACTTCCAATCCTGCGGCCTGAAGGAGGTCGCGCCAAACGGGGAAATGACGCTTGGCGGAGCGGACAAGTTGGGGATTGGCATCTGTCCCCTTTTGAAGCGAACGAAGGGTGAGAAGCGTTCCTTTCGCGGCGCGCTCGCGCAGAGCGGCGACGACCTCTTCCCGCGAGTACGTCGGCTCGCTGCGAAGGGCGGGCGGTTTGGCGAGACCAAGTCGCTCTCGGATGGCGGGATAGCCGCCGGTGCGTTCAATGGCGAGATGCAGATCTTTGCGTTTCAGTCCGTTGTGAATTCCATCGGCGGTGATCCGGATCCCGGCGGCGGCCAGTGATCTCAGCTCGTCGAGCAGCTCATCCGGTGAAAGATCGCGTCCCAGCGGGGTGGGCCGATTCGGAAGGGGGAGCCCTGCCGCCGTGAGGCCTTCTTCGAGGGTTTGAAAATAGCGGCGGACTCCGGCGGCGAGAAGCGAATGCTCTTTCTCGAGCCGGGTGATAGTGGTGAATTTTCCCCCATCCCGATGAATCGTGTGCAGGCCATCGAGCACCTCTTCCCGGGTCAGGGCAGGAGCGCGCGACACGCGGGCTTCCGGATAGGGGATGCCGAGACCGGTGACAAAGGATTCCCAGGTGATCCCGTTGCGATGGATGTGCTGCCAGAGATTGTGATCGTGTTCACAGACCCACGTCGTTCGCAAGGGATAACCGAGGAGGTGGTAGCGCCACGTGCGGTCCATCATGTACTCATCGGAGTAGAGTGGTTCCCAATGCGGCAGAAGGTGGTTTCCGCCGTCTTTCATCATCGAGGCCCGATGTGTTTCGCTTGCGGTCTCGGCTCCGGGAAAACGCTCGCGATACTCCGCCACGCGGATGCCGTGGCGACGGTCGAGATGGGCACTGAGCTGCTTTCCCTCGGCTCCGCAAATCCGGCAGACAACCGATTCCTTTAGATCCACCTTCAACTCGGCGTAGTCGAGACCAGCCTCGCGAATCGCTTGCCACCACCCCCAGAATGGGCGAACCCCATAGACGCGTTCGAGGAGATCGGGACGGCGACTTTTCACCGCATGGAGGTTCAGCGCATGTCCGGCGCGGTGTTCGGCGAGAATCCACGCGAGGATTTCCTGTCTTTCGGTGTCCGTCATTGTTGTCCTTTGTCTCTCGCGGGGAAGTTCGGAAGAGCGGCGCGGTCGTGGCGAGCCGCCGGCAAAATGTCCAAAACTCCCGTGCGAACGACGCCCGGGCCGTTGCGGAGTCGGGCACGGAAACGTGATCGGAGGCAATCCGATTGCAAGGTGGATTTTTGTTCACCCATTCTCGGCACGGCCACTGCCTTTTCCGGAACAAGGGACTTCGCCATGCGAAATGGAGCGATTCGGAACGATTTCCACCTTGCCGGAACGGGAGGCACCGCGTTTGCTGAGGCTCGTCATGGCCCTGCACCTCGTCGATCATCCCGTCATCCGCGAACGAATCACCCGGATCCGATCCGTCGCCTCGGCCACAGCCGAGTTCCGCGAGGCGCTTCACGATGTTTC
>CALDKL010000803.1 GCA_937898895.1 uncultured Verrucomicrobiae bacterium
TGGAGTCCGAGCGTGCCGCCGGGCCTCAGGGTGAAGTCCTGGATGAAACAGTCGCCGAGCGGCCCCTCGCCGAGCACGAAATCGAACCGCACCGCGCCCGCCTCGACCTGCGTCGCGCGGAAGGTGTAACGAAAGGTCTGCCATTGCGCCGTGAGCGCGGCTCTCTCGCTGAGGCCGCAGTTGTGGTAGTCGGCCTTTTGAAGCCGCGTGCTCAGGGGCAGCTCGCGCGGCGCGTCGGAGCGAGCGGTGAACTCCAGAGTGTAGAGTTTCCCTTCCTGCAGGGTCAGGTCTGTCCAGTGCAGCTGCGCGTGCCAGTCCACGGCGGGCAGTTTGTCGAGGCGGACGCGCAGTTCGCCGGAATCATGGTGCGTGGCCTGGAAATACTCGCCGCCCTGTGTCGCGAACTTCGAGGGCAGCAGGTTCTCTCCGAGCGGTTCGGAACCGCCCCACGCGGCGACGAGCTTCTCCTCGGTGCCATATCGCGCCTTCAGCCAGGCGTTCCATTTCTGGAGAATGTCGGCGCGGTAGTAGTCGGGCAGCGCGGAGACCTTGAGTTGCAACAGCGTGTTCTCGTTGTTGATCTCGACCTGCGCGACACAGGGTTCGCTGGTGTAGGCGGTCTGGGTGTAGGGGTTGACGTGGGTGAGCAGAGTGCGGGCGTAGTCGCGCTGCATGCGGATCATCTGGTCGTTGATCTTGTCGAGACCTTTGCCATAGCGCGGCAGTTGTGCCTGCCGTTCCTGTTCGCTGAGGCCGTCGGGGAAGTCCTCGCCCTCCCAGTAATTGCGCGAAATGTGCAGGTTGAGGTTGGTGTAGATGCCGTGTCGTTTGAGTGCGGCGATGAAATAATCGAGCCGGTCGAGCTGGTCGGGATCGAACACGTTTTTCTTCGGCGAACCCGCTTTCCAGATGCCGCGCGGGGCGACCTGGTTGTCGAGATGGTGAAAGCGCACGCAGTTGAGACCGAGGCTGGCGAGCCGGGCCGCGAGCTTGTCGGCAGTTGCGTGATCGGGAAAGCAGCTCGCGAAGGTGAAGTTGGTGGCGAGGAACTTCACGCGCTGGCCGCGCTCATCGACAAAATGGCCATCGCGCACGGTGAGAAAACCATGCGCTCCGGCGGGTGCGTCATTCAGCCACGAGAGATCGACCACCGAGTCCTTGGAAGGCGTTTCGAGACCGGGGATCACGAAGCGAAACCTCTCGACCCCATGCGACGCGGCGATACCGAGCAGAAAGAGGGGCAGGGAGACGAGCCGGATCCCGGTTCGGAAGGAGCGAGAGCGGGCCTCTCTGGCGTGTCGGGCGGAGGTCTTCGGGTCGGCGGTGGTCATGGTGGTTCGGAACTGGGGGGGGGGGAAAGAAACAAAGGGCGGTGGATGAGGCGGAGTGCCAGATGAAATTTGCCGTATGGTGGGACGCGCTCGCGCCGTCACCATCCTCGTGCCCTGCCGAGGACGAATCGGATCGAGGTCAGGTGCTCTCCTCGCCGTGACCGAGGTCCTGACCTCCTGCTCCCGGAGACGAGCGGGCGCGGTATTCGGCGGCGAGGGATGAACTTTCGGTGGGATGATCGGGATCCACCACGACGAGATCCCATCGGTCGTTGCATCCGGTGCACCGATAGGCGACAGAGTCTCCGATCTCCCAGCCATCCTCTGGCGTGGGCGTAAGGCGGCGGGCCTGCTGTCCGCAATCGACACAAAGGATCGTCTCGGGAACTTCCATCAAATCCATTCTCTCACACTCTTCCATGCCTGGCAATCCTGCCCCCGTGATGGTCCTCGTCGAGCCACAACTCGGGGAAAATATCGGTATGTGTGCGCGGGCGATGCTGAATTGCGGCCTCGACCGACTGCGCCTCGTCCGCCCTCGCGACGGGTGGCCGAATCCGGCGGCTCTGGCCACAGCAGCAGATGCGGATGCCGTGCTGGAGGGCGCGGAAGTGTTCGCCACGCTCGACGAGGCGATCGCGGACTGTCACCACGTCGTCGCCACGACGTCCCGCTCGCGTGCTCTCGCGGTACCGGTGGAATCGGCGGAATCCTCGGCGAGGCAGGTGGTGGATTGGGGCAGGGGAGGAGCCCGGGTCGCGGTGCTCTTCGGGGCCGAGGCATCGGGCCTCGACACTCCATCGGTGGCGCGTGCGGAGCGGATATTGAGGTTCGATACAAATGCGGAATTCCCTTCTCTCAATCTCGCCCAGAGCGTCTTGCTCTTTGGCTGGGAGTGGCGGCGGGCCAGTGTCGCGGAGCGGGTGGTCGGCGACGAAGTGCTGCCGGTGTTGAAAGGAGATTTGAGCCGGTTCCTCGAGCGGCTCGTGTCGTCGCTCGAGAGGCGAGATTTTTTCCTGACGCCGGAACTGCGCCCGACGACGGAGGCGGTGTTGCGCAACTTCTTTCATCGTTCGGCCCCGAGAGAGCGGGAGATGGCCCTGCTGCACGGAATCCTCACGGCCCTGACGAGGGAACCTCGCAGGCAGGGAGATCCGGATCCGGGTCACGAGTCGGCCTCGTGACGCTCCTGGCAGGGGAGGCAGAGCGAAACGCTCGGCTTCGCATCGAGCCGGGCTCTGGCGATCTCCCCACCGCATGATTCGCAGAGACCATAGGTGCCGCGTTCGATGCGCTCGAGAGCGTGGCGGATTTTTTCCGCCAGGAAGTGTTCGCTCTCCGCGACGACCGCATCGACCTCGAGCCTCTCGAGATCGGCAGCGCGGTCGGGTCCGGTGAAGTCGTTGGTGGTGCGATGACCTTCGATCTGATCTTCGTGAATGCGGCTCGCGGCGTCGAGGCCGACGAGTTGCTCCTCGAGTGATTGGCGATAGCGGGCAAGAGATTCGGAATTCATCGTGCGAAGTAGCGGAAGAGGAGGAAGACAAGGAGGATGAGGAAGAGAATGAGCCATCCGTGGGGATGCCACTTCCAGACAAAGCGCTCTTTCAGCTCGAACGGCTCTTTGCTCTCCTGGTTCATCGGGGTGGGCGTTGATTCCTGATCACGCTTCTGCCTCTCGGAGCATCGCGGAGATTTCGTCTTTCAGCTCGAGACGGCGTTTTTTCAGAGCAGTCAGAACAGAGTCCTCGGGCGTTTCGATGCCTTCTTCGATTCGGTAGATTTCCTTGTCGACCTCTTCATAGGACTCCATCAGCTTGTGAAAATGGGCGTTGCTTTCCTTCAGGAGACGCAGGGTTTCGCGATGGTCGGGGAATTCGGTGATGAGGGGATGGTGTGCAAAGGGCATGGATTACTCTACACGGAGTCGCTCGCAGTGGTCGAGAGGGATTTCAAGCTGCTCTGCGTCGATTGTTGGTTGCCCGTGCATGGATTGTCGGAAAGTGACGATGGGGACGGCCGCTGTGCCGATCGGTCGATCGGCAAACCGGAATGCCCAACCACGGAAGGCACCGAGGTCGCGGAATCAGAGGAACGAGTGATCGCGGATGGGTTCCTGCAATGAGGGAACTTCGATTCCGAAGCGGGTGGGCCTCAGTTCACCGACTGCCCCGCGAGCATCTTGTCGAAGCCCTTGATTGCTTCTTCCTCGTTCAGGATGTGGCCATTGTATTCCACCTTTCCCTTCCGGTCGATGATGACCCACCAGGGCGTGCCGCCGGGTTGATAGACCGCACTGACACTGCGCAGGCCGGCGAGCTTGGGGCTGTGACCGAAGGGGATATCGAGATCGAATTTCTTCGCGGTCACGGCGAGCTTGTCGGAAGTGTTCTCGAGGAATCCCTCGAAGGTCGTCTGGATCGCGAGAAAAACGATGCCGTCATTGCCCCGGTAGTGTTCGACGAGTTTCTTGAGGACGGGCAGTTCGCGCTCCTGCGAGGCTCGGCACCAGTGTTGGAAGAAGAGAAGGACGACGATCTTGTCCGGATAGTCGGTGATCTCGACTCGGTCTTTTCCCTCCGGTAGCTGGATCCAGGTCCCCACATCGAGAAGGGGGGCGTCCGCTCCTTCGATGCCTTTGCCGGGCTGGGGTGCATCCTCGGCGCGGATCGTGACGGCAGGCAGGATGGCGAGAGTGAGCGCAAAAAAGGTAGTCAGGAGGGAAGTCTTCATCGGCAGGTTGCGAGTGTTTACGGAAAATGGAGCACAAGATTGCGTCCTTGCGGGGAAAATTTTGTCCCCTTAGACTGCGCGAACGAGGAAAAAATCGCCTCTCCCGATCCCGCCATGTCTCATCCGCACCCCGATCCGTTCCAGGAAGCTCGCGCCGCCGCCCCTGTCCTGCAGTGCCCGGTGCGCGGGGAAGTGATCACGATGATCCTTCGCCACGAGGACGTGCGCCGTTCGGCGAAGGACTGGCAGACATTCAGTTCCGACGCGCCTTTCCGGGTGCCGATTCCCTCGGAGGAGGACGTGCGCACGATGCGGCAGCTCCCCATCGAGACGGACCCGCCCGACCACACCGAATACCGAGCCATCGTCGAGCCGTTTTTCCGTCGAGCGAAAGATCCCGAGATGATCGCGAAGGTCGAGGCGCTCATCGATCGGCTTCTCGACGAGGCTCTTGCCCGGGGAACCAACGAGATTGTCCACCAGTTCGCCCTGCCCTTGCAGTCGCATGCACTCACCTATCTGCTCAATGTCCCCGAGGCTGAAGCGGACCGATGGATCGGCTGGGGCATCCACGTTTTCCGGGTTCGCGATGGGATCAAACCGGGGACGGAACTCGAGCAATATCTCCACGCCCGACTCGATGAGGCCGAGTCCGATCCGGGGGACGATTTTTTCAGTGCTCTCGTCGGCACCGAATTCCGTGGCCGTCGCCTCACCCGCGAGGAGGCCATGGGCTTTGCAAATCTCGTCTTCGCCGGAGGACGAGACACCATCATCCACACGGTCTCGAACCTCTTCGGCTACTTTGCGGAACATCCGGAGGGCCTTGCCAGCCTTCGCGAAGACCCGGGCCGGGTGGTGCATGCGAGCGAGGAATTTTTTCGCGTCTATGTCCCTCTGACCCATATCGGGCGCGTCTGTCCTGCGGATACCGAGGTCGGCGGAGTGACGGTGCAGGCGGGAGATCGGATTTCGCTCTGCTGGTCTTCGGCCAATCGCGATGAGACCGTCTTTGAGGCTCCGAACGAGATTCGTCTCGATCGCAAGCCGAATCCCCATTTGGCGTTTGGTTTTGGCGCACACCTCTGTTTGGGGGCTCCTCACGCTCGGCTCCTCGTGCGAACGCTGCTGCAAAAACTTGCCGAACGAGTTGGCTCGATCGAGGTGCTCGGTGCCGAGGAACGAATCGAGCGCGAGGCAAAATACGAGCGCATCGTCGGCTACGACACTCTCACAGTGCGATTGCGTCCGCGCTGAGAAAGGCGGCTTAGTAACCGGACTCGGGCATATTGTCGAGGATGCGGATGTCGCCCCACTGGACGAGCTTGCCATCGCGGAAATAGAGCAGCAACTCCCCGGAGCGTTCGTCGTCGTAGCGGATCACCTCGGCTTTGCTCGAGTCGGGCGTTTCGCGGGCTCCGACCGTCTTGTATTCGTTGCCGAGCAGAGCGGTGGCCTGCTGTTTGGTCATGCCGAGGTTGAGTTTTTGAGTCCGTGTATCGAAAGAACCGCATCCGACGAGGATGAGGGCGGCGAGGATGGTGATGAAGAAGTGGGGGGACTTCATGAGTGCGGATCTTCGGCGGGATCAGGCGGGAGTTCAACCCGCATTTCTCGCACGGATCTTGTTTGGGGTTACCGGGAGAGGGAATGGAAAATAGGGGATGGCCAACCATGAAAAGAGTCCCCCCTTCGAGATCGCCGTGCCCTGGACTCCGAGATCTCGGAATGGGGTCACAGCGGCCGACTCGTCCAGGCCCTTTGCGAGGTGCTCGGGGGTGCCTTCTGCTCGATGGTTGCGGGTGGCCGGAAGGGTGGGGGGCGCTTGGGAAAGCACCCCTCCCTGAAACTGCGGAAGTTCGCGGATGGGAAACGCGGCGGGGTTCCTCACTGGGAACGAGGCTTTCCCAAGCCTCGGGCGGAGCACGGGTTGCCGGAATCGTGGGGGGCGCTTGGGAAAGCGCCCCTCCCTGAAACCGCGAAGTTCGCGTAGAGGGGCGCGGCGGGGTTCCTACTGGGAACGAGGCTTTCCCAAGCCTCGGGCGGAGCATGGGTGGCCGGAAGGGTGGGGGGCGCTTGGGAAAGCACCCCTCCCTGAAACCGCGAAGTTCGCGTAGAG
>CALDKL010000804.1 GCA_937898895.1 uncultured Verrucomicrobiae bacterium
GGGCACGGCGTTTCGCTCCCGCTCGATTTCGCTTTTGAAATCAAGCGGGCGATTCTGGATTGTCGCGCGGGAGGCGATAAGGTATCAGGCAACATTTCGTGACAAAGGCACAATTTCCCCCAGATTTCCCGAATGCCCCGTTTCCCTGGCGTCCAGCAGAATCGGGGTCAGAAGCATCAGATGCTTTCAAGCGCGAAAGGAGAACTTTTTTCGACTTTTCCAAATGGACGCACCGGAACGTCACCGACGCGGCCCGGCAGCGCGATGGCATTCTGTTCGTCTGGCGGAACGGTGCCCTTCCGACCCGCTCTCTGTTGGCGAGGCATCCGTGCCGGATCACGCCAAACTCTCCGATTGTCGGAGGGGCCACGTTCCTCCATAATTCAGGCTGAATCTCCATCCAAAGCCCCCTCGGAGTCGCGCCATGAACCACCGTGATATCGCTCGTGACGATGGGGATTCCCCAGACTCTCCCGGGTGCTTTCTCCGGCAGTCCCGCCGGGCGTTTCTCGGGCAGCACTCGCAGGGGCTCGCCGCGATTGCCCTCGCCTCCCTGCTTCGCCCGCAATCGATGTCGGCGGCGGGTTCCCGGGGCGTTCTGGATCCGTTGCCCCTACCGAGCCGCGCTCGGCGCGTCATCTGGCTGACGATGGCAGGAGGGCCATCGCAGTTGGAGCTGTTCGATCACAAGCCGAGGCTCGCCGCGATGGACGGCCAGGCGATGCCCGAGTCCTTCACAAAAGGTCAGCAACTCGCGCAACTCCAGGGACAGACGCTGATTTGTCAGGGACCGCAGTTTCGCTTCCGCCGCTTCGGAAAAAACGGAACGGAACTCTCCGAATTGCTGCCTCATCTCGGCTCGATAATCGACGAGATCTGTCTCGTGAAGTCGATGACGACCGAGGCGATCAACCATGACCCGGCCCACATGTTCATGAACACGGGCTCGCAGATTGCGGGACGCCCGAGCATGGGCGCGTGGATCACCTACGGACTCGGCTCCGAGGCCGAGGATTTGCCGGGATTTGTCGTCCTTCTGTCCACGGGCAAAGGACGCCCGCCCCAGCCGATTTCAGCTCGGCAGTGGAGCAGCGGTTTTCTCCCCTCGAAGCATCAGGGCGTGCAGCTCCGGGCAAAGGGCGACCCGGTGCTCTACCTGAACAATCCGCCCGGCATCACGCGCCAGCGCCAGGGCGAGGACGTGGCCGCACTTCATTCGCTGAATCGCCGCCACCTCTCCCTCGTCGACGACCCCGAGATTGCCGCCCGCATCGCCCAGTATGAGATGGCGTTCCGCATGCAGGCGAGCGTGCCCGACCTGGTCGATGTGCGCGGGGAAAGTGCCGCGACCCTCGAACGATACGGGTGTGCGCCGGGAGACGGATCCTTTGCCTCGAATTGCCTGCTCGCCCGACGCCTCGCCGAGCGAGGGGTGCGCTTCATCCAGCTCTACCATCGCGACTGGGATCACCACAGCCTCCTCCGGGAAGAACTGCCGCTGCGCGCCGCCGAAGTCGACCGAGCCTGCATGGCCCTGGTCAGGGATCTGAAGGAGAGAGGGCTCCTCGGCGACACTCTCGTGGTCTGGGCCGGTGAATTCGGGCGCACCCCGATGAAGCAGGGCAACAAGGGACCGGTCGGGCGCGATCACCACAACAAGGCCATGTCGATCTGGCTCGCCGGAGCCGGCGTGAAACCCGGATTTGTCCTCGGAGAAACAGACGAACTCGGTTATGCGGCGGTCGATCAGGTGGTGACGGTGCACGATCTCCACGCGACGATGCTGGAACGACTCGGAATCCAGCATGAGGCGTTCAGCGTGAAGTTTCAGGGGCTCGATGCACGGCTCAGTGGGGTGGAGGGCGCAAACGTGATCCGGGAGATTCTCGGATGAGTGATCGACCCGGCACTTTCTGAGCTGTCCGAGGTGGCAGCGCAAGAAGAATAGGGATCCGGCTGGGTCGGCGTCCCCGATCACGTCCACCGGAAGGCATTGCCGAGAGAGGGCGAAACGTGGTTCAATGCTCCCGACTCCCTTTCTCCATGGAAACCTTTCGTCCCCTCAGCCGCCGAACCTTCCTCGGAAAGTCCTCGCAGGGACTCGGTACGGTCGCATTCGCTTCCCTTCTCGAGTCGCGCCTCCGCGCCGCGCCGGGCGGAGTCCTCGGGCAACCGCCGCTGCCGCAACGGGCGAAGCGCGTCATCTGGCTGACAATGGCGGGCGGCCCCTCGCACCTCGAGACCTTCGACCCGAAACCGAAGCTCGCCGGGATGCATGGGATGCCCATGCCGGATTCCTTTACCAGGGGGCAACAGCTCGCCCAACTGCAGGGCCAGAAGCTGATGTGTTTCGGTCCGCAGCATCCCTTCGCAAGGTTCGGGAAAAGCCAGATCGAGATTTGCGCGATCTTCCCGCAGATCGGTTCGGTCATCGACGACATCTGCCTGATCCGTTCCATGACGACCGACGCGATCAATCATGATCCGGCGCACATGTTCATGAACACGGGATCGCAAATCGCGGGCCGACCGTCGATGGGGGCCTGGGTCACCTACGGACTGGGCACCGAGGCGGAAGACCTGCCAGGTTTCGTTGTCCTCACTTCGCTGGGCAAAGGGGGGCAGAACCAGCCCATCGCGGCTCGGCAGTGGAGCAGCGGTTTCCTCCCCACAAAATACCAGGGCGTGCAACTTCGCAGCAAGGGTGATCCGGTCCTTTACCTCACCAATCCCCCCGGCATCTCCCGAGAGCGTCAGGGGGACGATGTCACTGCGATCAATGCACTGAATCATCGGCGCGAGTCTCTCGCCGGGGATCCCGAGATCGCGACGCGCATCGCGCAGTACGAAATGGCCTTCGCGATGCAGGCAAGTGTTCCGGACTTGATGGATTTGTCAGGAGAAAAGGGAGCGACCCTCGAACTCTATGGGTGCCAGCCGGGCGATGGATCCTTTGCTTCGAACTGTCTCCTCGCCCGCCGTCTCGCCGAGCGAGGCGTGCGTTTCATCCAACTCTATCACAAGGACTGGGACCACCACGGAGGGATCAAAGAGGGAGTCGCATTCAAGGCCGAGGAGATCGACCGTGCCTGCATGGCCCTGATCACCGATTTGAAACAGCGCGGACTCTTCGAAGATACCCTCATCGTCTGGGCGGGTGAGTTTGGGCGCACTCCAATGTCGCAGGGAGGCAGCGGACGCGACCATCACAACAAAGCCATGACGGTGTGGCTCGCCGGGGCCGGAGTGAAAGGCGGCATCGTCCACGGGGCGACGGATGAACTCGGATATGCCGCCGTCGATCAGGTCACCACCGTGCATGACCTTCACGCCACCATGCTCGAGCGACTCGGCATCTCACACGAGGCCTTCAGTTTCAAATTCCAGGGCCTCGACGCACGACTTTCCGGCGTCGAAGGAGCCAAGGTGATCCGCGAGATCCTCGGTTGAGTCTGTCTTGCGGAGGGATCGACTCCCTCCCAGGGCGGCGAGCGAGACGCTGCAATCGGTTTTCCACTCAGCCGCTCCGAAACGATGAAACGCCTCCCCTGCCTCCGCTTCCTCGCCTCAGTTGCCCTCTCTTCGGTTGCCCTCTCTTCGGTTGCTCTCGCCGCCGAGTTCCCCACGCCGTACAACAGCGAACCGGGTGATCCCGAACCCATCGCGCCGCAGGAGGCTCTCGCGGCACTGAAGCTGCCGCCGGGATTCGTAGCGACCCTCTTCGCCGCCGAACCGGAAGTGCAGAATCCCGTCGCCATGACCTGGGATGAGAGCGGGCGGATGTGGGTCGCGGAGAACTACACCTATGCCGAGAGGACGAAGCGTTTCGACCTCT
>CALDKL010000805.1 GCA_937898895.1 uncultured Verrucomicrobiae bacterium
CGCTCCGAATCCAGGATTGAGGAACCGATAATCCACCCCCATGAGAGCGAGTCGGCGGCGAAGGTAACCCTTCCAGTCGGCGGGGATGAGCAGCCTGGAGAGCACGAGGTGGTCATTGCCGAGTTCGTAGACCTCCTCAAAGGTCTCGGGCGCGGCATCTTCTTTCGGTAGAGGGTGCGAGAGGAAACAGACCCGCTGATTTCTCATCGCTGCATCGGGCCGCAAGGGTTGGTAAAGACGTGGCTGTTCGGGGATTTGCTCAAAATCGTGAGCGATGGTGAAGGAAGCCTCCGCCGGCATAATGCGCCAGACCACTCCGTCCTGATTGGAAAAGGTCGGTTCGGTGGCGTAAAATAGGGCGACGAGCGCGTTTTCGGTCCAGCTCGTGAGCCGGGTGGGCAGACCGTGATGGGCACCGAAGGCCATCCATTCCAGCTCTGTTCCGGGATCGTGATTCAGCCCGCTGCGAGCCTGATGTTTCCAACGATACAGGAACGCTGCTTCGAGTTCCGTCCAAGTCTTTTGGTCGGTCTTCGCGACCTCCTCTCGAAAAAGCCCAGGGAGCAGACTCCAGTCGGCTGCCGCCTGACCGCGATAGACGGGGGTGCGCTGGAACCCCAATCGCGGCACCATTTCTTCGAGAAGCGACTCGATACTCCCCACCACAATCGTTTCAATCTCCCTGATCATGTTTCTCGTTTTTTTCTCGCGAAGAAAAATTTTGATTAAAATTTGTTGATCCGGGAGCCAAATCCGGCAAATTACTCAACTTCATCTCGCGAATATGGGAGCTTTTCTCATTGTTGCGCGTGTTCCGCAAGTAAAAAATGAGGTAAATTTGCATTTCGCGATTTTTAATTGAGAAAAACATGAGACAACAGGATCGATCTGACTTGGTAGCCTTGTTCTCGGGCATGGAATTGTCCGATTTGGAGGCGGTTGAAATGACCCTTCAGATGGCGATCCGCCTTCGCAAGCAGACGACTTTGTCGAGTGATCGTCCCGAATTTGCCCGACTCGACGAAGAGGGTCCCGCTCTGCATGATGAAGCAAAGGGCATTCTCGAGAAAGTCTCAGATTACGACCTGACCCTGGCCGATCAGGCCCTCCTTGCCGCCCTGATCCTGCGCGATGCGTATCAGCAGGATCGTTTCTCGAGCCGGGCGATCAACGATGTCATCGAAGAATGCGGGCGTCCGCGGGTCGCCCACATCACCTCGGCGATCGCGGGACTGACGACGCATTCCTATCTGAAAGCCGAAGAAAAGTCGCTGTCCCTGACAACGGAGGGCCGCACCAAGGCGCGCAATCTCATCGGCATGCTGAAACGCCAGGCATCCGCTGCCTGAGTTCGAGTCACTTCACGAGTGTGCCCAAAAAATCCCCCGCTGCAGCAGTGGCACCGGTGGTCGCAAAGACTTCCTTGAGGTCATCCGTGAGGTTTGCCACATAGCGGCGCGGCAAGCCCGCACCCCGGTCACGAAGAATGATTTTTCGCATTCCTCGAGCGGTGTATTGGGTACCGAATTCGTTTGTGAAGGTACCGACATAGACGCCGATGAGAACCGCCCGTTTTGCGGTACCGGTGGGTTTGCGCCAAACGATCTTGTGTTTGGGAGCATAGTAGAGACCGGCAAGGAGCGGGTTGAGCAACTCGGAGGATTTGTTCGTGACGGTGATCGACGCCGCAAAGGGCCCGACCGAACCAGATCCGGACGCGTTGCCCGCAATGCCCGCCACGGAACCAAGGTAACGACCCTGGAATTTCCGGAATTGACTCGGCGACAACGGAGCCGAAAGGGCAGAGCCGACGCCGAGGAAGGCCACAAGGGCAAGAGCGAGGAGGGGTTTCATCAGAGAGTGGTCAAGGATAGGTGAACTCGCCAGGAAAGGAAACCCCAAACCTCCCCGATTTTTCCGGCCCGCATTGCGCTCGATGGAACTCAGAGCAACTGTCGCCGTTTCACGTTGAGATACTGGCTCACTGTCTCGGTGCAAAGCTCCTCGTGATCGGGAATACCGAGTTCGACTCCGAGGTGGCGGAGGCGGTTGGCGGTCTCGCGCAATTCCTGCCACTGGAAATGCCCCGCGAGATTCTCGTAGATCTCCGCAGTGGCGGCGGGAGGGCGCTTCGGAGAAAACAGAGGATGCGCCGCCTCGGGCCGGACCATGTTCACGAGGATGAGATGCTGGCGGTTCACCAAAGGCAGCGCCTGATAAAACTGCTCGGCGGTGAGCGGATCGCTCAGATCGACGAGCATGACGAGAAGTGCCCGGCGCGTGAGTCGGCGGCGCAGGGCGATCATGAGTTGCTCAAAATCCGGTGCCACGGACCTGGGTTCGAGC
>CALDKL010000806.1 GCA_937898895.1 uncultured Verrucomicrobiae bacterium
CATTTCGACTTGTCGCGATGGAGGGTGATCGTCGTTTCCAGCATTGAGATCGGAGCGGGGTCGGTCGCCGTCTCGGCGCGTCCAATTTTTCCGAAGACGCTTTGCACTTCTGGAAATTTCGTGAGGAGCTTGTCGGTCTGCTGCAGAATCTCCTTTGCCTTGGTCACTCCGATTCCGGGGTCGGTGGTGGGCATGTAGAGGAGATCTCCTTCTTCCAATGGCGGCATGAACTCGCTGCCGAGCCGGCTGAGGGGATACCAGGTCGCCGCCAGCAATGCGACGGCCACGAGCAGCGTGAGCCATTTGAACCGCATTACGAGCGAGAATGCGGGATTGTAGATCGCTTCCAGCACGCGGCTGATCGGGTTGCGGTCCTCGTCGGGAATCCGCTGGGGAAGAAGGATCAGTGAGCTGAGCACCGCCCATCCGCCGGCGAGAAGCCATCGTGAGATTTCGACGCCCGGCAGCGGGAGCATGAATAGTAGAATTGCAGGAATAATGATGATGCCCAGGTAAGTCGCGAGGCGCCGACGCCTGGTCCAACCGGCAGGCAACGTGCGCTCGGTGACGAACAAGGTCATCAGCACGGGAATCACGGTCACCGCCAGCAACGCACCGGCACCCATGGCGAACGTTTTTGTGAACGCGAGCGGCTTGAAGAGCCTGCCGGATTGTTCGCCCAGAACAAAGATCGGCAAAAAGCTGACCACGATGATGAGCAGGGCAAAGAAAAGGCTGGGACCAACCTCCTTCGCGGCATCGGCGATGATCTCGGTGCGCGGTCGCGGTGCCGCACCCGCGGCCACACGATGTCGCTCGATTTCGAGAAATTTGTGGGCGTTCTCGACCATGATGATCGAGCTGTCGACCATCACACCGATCGAGATGGCAATGCCGCCGAGAGACATGATGTTGGCGTTGATCCCGAGCAGGTGCATGACCGTGAGCGTGGCGAGAACACCGGTCGGGAGCACGAAGGCCGCGACCAGGGCGCTGCGGGCGTGCAACAGGAAAAGGATGCACACAAAGGCGACGACGAGGACTTCTTCCGTGAGCGTATGGCGGAGTGTCTCGACGGCGCGCTCGATCAAGTCCGATCGGTCGTATGCGATGTCGATCGCGACACCGGGGGGGAGTCCGGCCTCCAGCGTGGCGAGTTTTTCCCGCACGTTTTCGATGGTGCGTTTGGCATTCTCGCCAAATCGCATCACAATCGTCCCGCCGACCACCTCTCCTTCGCCATTCCATTCCGCAATGCCGCGTCGGATGTCCGGTCCGAGACGCACCTCGGCCACATCGGCAAGGCGGATCGGAGCGCCGCTCTCATTGACGCCCAAGGCGATTGAGCGCAACTCTTCGAGGGCCTTCTCGGAGCGCACATCTTCGATCCGGCGTCCGCTTTCGCTGGCGGCGGCAGTTTCTTCGGGATTGAGGGTTCCCAGATAGCCCAGCCCGCGCACCATGTATTCGGTCTCGCTCTGCTCGATGAGGCGTCCGCCGACGTCCAGATTCGAACGCTGAATTGCCATTCGCACTTTCTGCAGCGGAATGTCGTAGGCGCGGAGCTGCACGGGGTCGACGACGACCTGGTATTGCTTGACGAATCCGCCAACCGGCGCGACTTCGCTCACTCCCTCGACTGCGGTGAGTTCGTAGCGCAGATACCAGTCCTGCAGGCTGCGCAAATCGGCCAGATCGATGTCCGGGTGGATCAGGGGTGTCCCGTCGAGAGGGCATTTCTCCATGCCGGGGAATGTCCGCTGGAGCACGAGTCGCTCCCTGTCGGCATCGGAGGCTTCCGCCGGACTCGTGTAGTAACGTCCGGTCTCGGGATCATGCCACAAACCGCCAGGGTGCTCAGCGCAGTAAGGGCCTGTGGTCAGCACATATTGAAAGATCCACCCCACGCCGGTGGCGTCTGGTCCGAGCTGCGGCGCGACGCCGGAGGGCAATCGGTTGGAGACGGAATTCAGCTGCTCTAGCACGCGGCTGCGTGCCCAATAGATGTCGGTGCCGTCTTCGAAAATCACATACACGAAGCTCGTTCCAAACATGCTGTAGCCGCGGACGACCTTCGCGTAAGGCACCGCGAGCATGGCGGTGGTGAGCGGATAGGTCACCTGATCCTCGACGATTCTGGGAGCCTGTCCGGCATATTCCGTGCGGATCACGACTTGCACGTCGGACAGATCGGGAATGGCGTCGACCGTGATGTTTTTTGCGGAATACCAGCCTCCGGCAATCAGGAAACCGCAGAGCAACAACACCATCACGCGGTTGCGCACGCACCAATCGATGAGTTTCTCGATCATGGCTGGCTGGAGGCGATGGTTGCGGCCGGCACGATCTCCCGTTCGTCGAAGCATTCGAGCATGCGCTGGCCCATGTAGGGATTGCGAACGTCCTCTCCCGTCTGGAGCCACACGGCCCCGCCCTGGTCCTTGAGAAACATCGGACAACGCAGGGCGAGGAGCGGCTTATTCGGTTCTGAAGGCGCTCCCGTGGCCAGAACGAGATCCCTGAATGGCACGCTCAGCCGGCCAAATGCCAGCCGTGCCTCCGCGAGGTCGCCGGCTTGTTGGACACGGTTTGCCTCTGTCTCGATGAGCTTCAATTCCTCATTCCGCTCGTGCCAGAAATGCGGATTGTCCGGGATCTGGGTCGAGGAGAGCGCGTTGATGTCCTGAGAAAAACTGGCGGCGGCGGCCGCCACTCCCTCCAACGAATCCTGGGCGAGTCGGTCCTGAATGGTGAGGTAGGCATCCAAGGCTTTGCGCAGAGCACCGGCAGCCGGCTTCGAGAGGGCGATTGTCTGGGAAGTGCTGGTCTCGATCTGCGCGCTCTGTTCAGCGGCGGATTCTCCCTTGAGCATTTTTGCCAGCGCCTCTCGCATGTTCGCCTCGCTATCGAGAAGAAACTGCCCGGATGTGACGACTTTCTCGCCGGGCGTCAGTCCTGAAAGAATCTGGATCATTCCATCGCCGGAGCTCACGCCGGTTTCCACCGTGCGTGGCTCGAATTTCCCTTCGTCGAGACTGACGAAGGCGACTTGCCGCCGACCGGTATCGATCACTGCCGACCGCGGGACCAAGGTGGCGGTTGCGGCGAGACGACCTTCCAGTTCGACATTGGCGAACATTCCCGGTTTGAGGAGACGCTGGGGATTGTCGAACTCCAGACGAACCTGCGCTTCTCGCGTCTTCGTATCGAGGTATGGATAAATGTAGGAGACGCGTCCTCTGAAGGTCTGACCAGGGATGTAAGGAAGCGACATCTCGGCTTCCTGGCCTTCTTCGATAAAGGGCAGTTGATACTCGTAAACCGTGGCGATGACCCAGACCCGCGAAAGATCGGCTATCCGGTAGACTCGCATGCCCGGATCGACCTTCATTCCTTCATTCGCATGCTTCTCGGTGACGACCCCGTTGAATGGACTGAGAATCTGCAGCGTCTTCGTGGCGCCGTTCTTGGCGAGAGCCTCGATCTGCGCATTGGTGACGTCCAGATATTCGAGGCGCTTTCGGGCCGCCTCGAGCAACGTGCGATCTCCGCCACGCCGGGCGACGAGGTAGTCTTCCTGAGCGGAATAGAGTTGCGGTGAGTAAACCGAGAAAAGCGGCTCTCCTTCCCGCACGGGCGCACCCAGGGAATCGACATGGATCTTTTCAGACAAACCGACCCCTTCCAGCATACGCCGGAAGACCCCCTCCGCTACCGGAGACCGGCAAATGTTGCCCATGCAGATAAACAGGACTCGAATTTCAGCCTCAGTTCGGGTCTTTT
>CALDKL010000807.1 GCA_937898895.1 uncultured Verrucomicrobiae bacterium
CTGTTTTCCGCAGAGCCCGTGTGACCCGGCCGCGAGGCCGTGGTCGCTGGTGAAAATGACAACCGTGTTCTCCCCTTCCCCACTTTCCACAAGTCCGGCGAGAATCGCGCCGACAGCCTGATCCAGGTCTTCGATCACCGCAAAGTAGTCGCGCCGCAACGCCCTCACCGCCGCCTCGGTTCGTGGCAGCGGCAGGAGTTTTTCATCGCGCCCGTCGGCGTTTCCGTGATCGAACGGATGCTCGGGTAGAAAATTCGCAGGAAGGGAGACCTCGGAATCGCGGAGCCTCGCGAGGCTGCTTTCGGTGGGAAAGAGCGGATCGTGCGGCGCGGTGAAGTTGACGTGACAGAACCACGGATCTTTTCCGCCCCGTCGGATCAGCGACACGGCCGCCTCGGCAAATTTCCCGTCGATTCCCGGAGAGAGGCCCACGCCCGATTCCGGAAAGAGGGTCTTACCGTCCCCGCTCTGAAACATCCATCCGGTGTAACCCGTCACGGGAACTCCCCGCCGATCGACCTGCCCTTCTTTCCGGAATCGTCCCCCGCCACCGGCAAACATCCCCGCCACGTCCGTGTACCCTCGGTTTGCAGGACGTCCGGAGAGATGCCATTTGCCGACGTGCCAGGTTTCATAGCCCGCATCGCGCAGGGACTCGGGCCAGAAGGTCTGCCCCTCGCGGAATTTGTTCCCTCCGATTCCGTCGACCCCATTCTCCAGACAATGGCGGCCCGTCAGGATTTCGGAACGACTCACCACGCAAATCGGATAGGAACAAAACGCACGCTCAAACACGAGGCTGCGGGCGGCGAGCGCGTCGAGATGGGGGGTCCGGATTTCCCGATTCCCGAGTGCTCCGATGGCATCCGGACGGAGATCGTCGGCAACGAGGACGAGAAAATTGGGTCGCTCCCCCGCACCAAGGCAGAGGGCGGAACAGGTGCTGATGAGGATTGCGGCGAATCCACGCATACGTCGGATGAAAGCAGATCCGCCCTCCGCGCACCATCCCGCAGTTGCGTCGACGAAGGCACCTTTTCCCCCGCCTTTCTCATTCCGGCTGTGTCCCCTGAATCGGTAGAATTGGTTGGTGGCTGGTTGGCCTCATGCGACAGCAGGAGGGAGCTCAAACCAAAACGGCGCTTCGCTGATTCGTGTGGTATTCTGAAGCGCTGCGGAACAGCGTTGGGCAGTCCGGTGCCGGGGGTGAGACCGCCGGGGATCCGGTAGGCGATGGTGCGGAAGCTCTTCCGATTGCGATAGCCCCTCGCCCTCTTTCTTGCCAGTTGAAGGCGACTGTTGAGAGGCGATCCTTGCGGAAGCGGTGGCGCACTTCGGCCTGGAGATTTCGAGGCCCTGCCTCGCGGAGATGTCCCGACGGATTGCGACAGCCTGGGCGCTCTGTCGTCGCACCTCGATGAAACAAACCTGGATCGCGGATCGGATCGGCATGCGGAGCGCAGGCAATGTTTCGGTGCAGGTGGGGAGATTCAATCAACAATCGAGCAACGAGCGCTCACGCGAGATTCGGAGGTGGGTGAAAATGTTCTCGTGAGGTTTGTTGGGGTTGGGATTTGTTTCCTGACCCGTTTTCCTTCATATTCAATGCGGACTTGCCGAGGCATGGGGGTAGGATGCTGCGGGAGCAGGCTTTGCCAAATTTGGAAATCGTTCCCTGACCCCGATTCCTGACCCTGAGTCCCCGGACGTTGCGCCAGAAAATCAGGGTCGACAAAACTTTCGCTGCCAATACCAGAAATCGTTCGCTCGTCACCCCACCACTGTCCCACCCCGTGTGAGAACTTTGAGGCTTTCGGGATGAGCGACCGACCAAATTCTGGGCCTCAGGGTGAAGATCCGGCGCTTGGGAATGGAATCTTTGGAATCCTTCTAGGCAGGAAATTCTAAAAACGCCTCCGGCATCAGGTCGTTGCAGCGAATCTTCCCCCCGATTCTTCATTAAAACCTTGCCCACAACACCCGCCAAGACTAAAAACTTCTGGGATTCTCACTTTGCGATCCTTTCGCCACCGAAGTCCAGATGACTAGATCCAAAAAACCTTTGCCCTTATCTTGCTCACGACGACTTGGCAAAAGGAGGAACCCGATTTTCCGATTTCATGGATTCAGAAGTTCCGACTGACAGCCCCCGGGACATGAGCCCCGAACAGAAACGCCTTTCCGCGATTCTCGAGTATCTGGTCTCCTGGGACCAACTCACCCGCACGCCCGTTTCGGATGTCGAGGGCTATAGTTCGGGAGTGCTGCTCTACCAGGCAGGCATTGATGGCCTCCCGGGAATAAACACAAACGTTGCTCACGGGGGGGAGGATGTCTGGCTGGAGGTATCACGGCTTCAAAGGAGCAAGCCCCCGCTTGCTCCCGAGCAGCTCAAGGATTGGTTGCGCTTGTCCGAGGATCCGAACACCGCCCCAACCCTCCGGGACTCGATCCTCATGCCTTCCGAAGAGCCCGAAGGCGAACCGGTCTCGGTGAAGCCCTCACCGGAAATCCAGCATCTCTTTGCCGACTACCGGGATCGCACCTGGACGGAATGGTCAAAGTTGGAGAAACCGAGAAGACAGACCATTTCTCTTTACGAGAAGCTTTTCCATCTCCAGCAGCGAATGGAGACCGAGAGTGCCGAGACTCCGCTCGAGTTCGTCTGGGGGATGGGCATGGTCCTGTGGAAAAAGAGCGGGTTGACGATTCGGCATCCGCTGCTCACGCAGCAGGTCGAGTTCTTGCCCCTCGAAGGCGATATGACGCTTCGCATTCGACCGACCTCGCGAGAAGCGATGATCGAAGCAGATCCCTTTCTCCCGCTTGAGCTTCCGGAACTGGCGAGTTTTGAACGAACTTCGCGCGAGACCCTGCGGACCGGCGAATTGGTGCCCACACCGTTTGAAACCATGATCGTATCCGCCATTGCCCGTGCTGCTGCGGAACGATTTGACACATCCGGGGCCTTCCTTCCCGACGATCCAGCCTACGTTGTCGGCTCCCTGCCCTCCCCCTCGGTTGATTTGAAAGTCACGGATTCATGGGTCCTCTATGATCGCCGCCGCAGTTCGGGCGTTCTCGTTCACGATCTCAAAAACCTCCAGGAGGCGATCGACAAAAAGGGAGTACCGGAGGGAGCTCCGCAGCATCTCGTTCGGGATCCGTCCGGAGAGGTTCCTGTCCCTCCTGAAGTCCAGTATCGGGGTCTTTCCAGCGACAGCACGAGTGGAGGCGCAGAGATTCGTGAACTATATTTTCCGAAACCCTTCAACAACGAGCAGGTGGAGATCATCCGTCGACTCGACTCGATGCCGGGAGTCGTGGTGCAGGGCCCTCCCGGGACCGGAAAGACCCACACGATCGGAAACGTCATCTGTCACTACCTCGCGCAGGGAAAAAGGATCCTCGTGACCTCGAAGGGGGAGGCCGCGCTGGCCGTGGTCCGGCAGCAGATCCCCGAGGAGATTCGCCACCTTACCGTCGGTCTCTTGACCAACGAGCGCGAGGGGATACAACAGCTCGAGAATGCGATCAACCATATCAATTTACGCCTGGCCACCCTGAGGGAGCGTGATTTGAAGAGGGAGATCGATGAATTGGGGGATCAGATTGATGGACTTCATCGAAAGATCAGCGCGATCGATTCGAGGCTGAAGGAATGGGCGAGAAAAAATACGACCGCGTCGGCGGACTCGATCGGGGCGCTACCCCCCGAAGAACTGGCTAAGTGGGTTGCCGAAAAGGAGGACCTCCACGGATGGTTCCCGGACGAACTGAACGATGATGCCCTGTTCGATGCGCTCATGCCCGACGAGGACCTTGTTGCCATTGCCTCCGCGCGCAAGCAGTTGAAAGATCGAATCGAATACGTTGGACTGGAGCTGCCCGTCGCGCCGCCGCTGTTGACCGCTGCCGAGATTGTCTCGATGCACGAGCTTCTCGCCGAGAAGAGCGATCTCGACGGGCAGATCGCAGACGGCGGACTGCCGAGGTTTCCTGCGGAAGGGGGAAGTCTTATTGAGACGGCGAGAACCCTCCTGGAAGAGATTCGGGAGCATTGCCGCCTTATCCGCGCGTGTGAGGCGAAATGGCTCGGACAATTGCGAGATCTTTATCGGAAACGACATCTGTCGGGGCAGAGCGCCCCCGTCGCGGACGCGGTGGACGCCCTTCGGACCGAGGTCGAGTCGGTCAGCCAACGACTTGAGCCTTTTGTCGCCACCTCCATCGAGTTCGATGAAGAGTGGCATACGGACACGCTCTTGATACGCGCCTTGGAGAGGGTTTCAACGGGAGCTCGACCCTTCTCCTTTCTTCAAATGGGTGTCAGTGTCACCCGACAACGGTTCACGAAGATACGCGTGAACGGTTCGAGGCCCTCGTCGCGGGAGGATTGGAAGTCCGTTCTCGAATACCTGAAGATTCATCAGAAGATCCTCGAGCTAGTTTCCCGCTGGAACAAGCTTTGTGGAGAGATCGGTGCTCCGGCTATCTCGGGAGATTCGACTCAGGTCGTGAAGCAACTGATCCAGCACGCTCGAGCCTCCCAGGATGCACTCCTGCTGGGTGTGAACTACGACCTGACGTTGGCGTCTCGAGTCCAACGGGTATTTCCCAACATCGATCAGGGGCAGATTCGGCACGAACTGAAGTTTTTGGAGATGCTGGAGCGGGCCCTTCAGACCCAGTTGCGAAGGCTCGATCTTTCCTCCGCACTTCGAGATCTTGGCAAGTTCAAGTCCAGGCTGCAGCTGCTCCCCGGCTCCTTGTTCTTTCGCATGTCGGATTGGCTGGACTCCCGCCTTGGCGATCACTCAGTCCCAGCCGCCTCGATTGAACGGGAGTGGCATTCTCTACTCGATGAGCTACCGAGGATCGAGAAGGATCTCCCCCTGCTCAAAACGGTCAGCCGGGTCAGTGCGGAGATCGAGCGCTGCGGTGCCCCGCTCTGGGCGGTGCGGCTTCGTTGCGAGCCCGTTGATGGGGAGGAGGATCCATGGGTTTCAACCTCGTGGCGAGAGGCGTGGCTGTGGAGTCGGCGGAGGGGCTATCTCCAGAAGATCGACTGCAGGGCAGATGTGCTTCACCAGGCCCGAGAGAGACGTGATGCCGAGAAGGCTCTCCAGAAGAGTTATGAGGCCGTCGTTGAGAAACGGACCTGGTCGCGCCTTCTCGTGTCACTGAAGTCGAACGAAATCGTGCAGAGGGCCATCACAGCCTATCTACAGGCGATTCGCGGAATGACGAAGTCGGGCAAGGGAAAGCGAGACGCCCGGCTGAGACAGGATGCTCGCGAGGCCATGGGCTCGGCCTGCGGAGGAGTGCCGTGTTGGATCATGCCTCATTGGCGAATCGCCGAGGCCCTGCCACCGGTCCTGGGTGACTTCGATCTCGTCATCATTGACGAGGCCTCACAGAGCGATGCTTGGGCGATCCCGGCCCTCCTTCGGGGCAAGCAGGCGCTGATCGTCGGGGACGACAAGCAGGTTGGACCCCCGGTTTCGTTTTTGAGAGAAGAACAGGCCAATCAACTGATCAACCGTCTCAAGGTCAACGACGTGCCCTCGGACATCTGCCGCAATCTCCATCCTTCGCAATCGATCTACGATCTCGGCGAACTGATTTTTTCGGGTCAGACGATCCGCCTTCGCGAGCATTTTCGTTGTGCCGAGCCCATCATCGAGTTCTCGAACAAGCTTTGCTACAATCGCGAGATTCGAAGCGTTCGCGTCCCCGGTGCCGGAGAGCGCCTGCTCCCAACACTGGTTGATGTCCATGTTCGAACCGGCCGCCGCCTGCCGAATAAGAAGATCAACGTTCCCGAGGCAGATGTCATCATCGCGGAGATCAAGAACCTGATCGACGACCCGGAGTTTGGGAAGCGGAGTATCGGGGTGGTCTCTCTCCTGGGAGCCGAGCAGGCCCGGCACATCATGGACAAGCTCATCGATCAGATCGGCGAAGACGCTTATCTGAAGCACCGTATCCGCTGCGGGGATGCCCGCACTTTTCAAGGGAGCGAAGCCGACGTGATTTTCCTCTCAGCCGTGGACGACGCGGAGAGCGGAGGGGTCATGACCGAAAACAAGATCGATAACGTCCGTAGGATCAATGTCGCCGTCTCTCGTGCCCGCGATCGGCTCTACTTCTATCACAGCTTCGCCAGAGACGATCTCAGCGGGGTGGATCTCCGGGCTCGTCTCCTCGATCACTTTCGCTCGCCTCTCCCCAGTCTTCCGGATGCACCCGGTGGGGATGTCTTCGAATCCCCCTTCGAGCGGGCCATGTTCGATGAACTGGTTCGGCGAGGTTATCGGGTGCTTCCCCAGGTTCGCGCCGGCAATCATCGGATCGATCTGGTGGTCGAGGGGCACGAAGGTCGTCGTCTCGCGGTCGAGTGCGACGGCGACCGTTATCACGGTCCAGACAAATGGATGGAGGATATCGGGCGCCAGCGTGTCCTTGAGCGAGCCGGCTGGAAGTTCTGGCGATGCTGGGGATCGAGCTTTTACGCCAATCGCGACGCCTGTCTGGATGATCTTGTATTGGCCCTGGAAGCGGAAGGGATCGCGCCGATTGGAGGAACCACAGTCGATACTTCAGGTTTGGTAGAGTTTCTGGAGGTCGTCGAAGACAACGAGGTTCGGCGGGGCGATGCCCCGCCCTGCCAACAAGAAGACAGTTTTCCGGATCCGTCGGAGCATGCTCACACCAAAGATGAGGCTCAAGTGTCCGCACCGGACCAAAGCTGGGGAAGAAACGAGGATGAAGTTCCCGACGAAGAGGCGAATCAGGACGACGACGATGATGGACCTCGGTCGGGCAAGTCCGGGAGCCAGCAAGGCTCCGACCACGATGACGCCCCCGATGACGAGCAGGATAGTGGAAATAGTCAAGATTTGCCACCACCTGCTCCGGATACCCGCCCCATTTCTGTGGGGGATCAGTTCCACTACCGCATCCACGAGAACGGCAGGACACGGGAGTTCGCCCTGACCCTATCCGAACAGAGCACGAACCTGGGTCGTGGCATCATCGATGTGAACTCCGACTTCGGGCGCTTGTTTCTGGGCCGACGCATCGGTGATCGATTCTGCGCGAGTTCCTTCCAGCCCGAACTTGAGTATGAAATCCTCCGAAGATCCACGGGTGGAACTACGAATGATGGATCCTGACTTTTTCAGGTTCACTCGTTCCCCAATTCTGTTGTAATGACCGGCCTCAAGCGATGAGCACCGAACCAACCCAAACTCTCTTGCGTTCGCAGGCCTCACACGCAAATGCGATCGAGACTGGTTGTAAAGGGACGGGTGCTTGTCTCTTCGCGGGCGGAGTGCTCTACTCTAAAGATGGAGGGGGAGGATCGCCCAAGCCCCCGGGTGGCAAGGCTTTACCCAAATCTTCGGCCTCCTCTCATGCTTCCCCTGATGAAGGGGTGCCGCTTGAGATGCTGAAGCTCGACGGGATCATGCTCGAACAGGTCGAAGCCCTCCTCGAAGAACAGACCTTCATCGGCATCGATTTTGGAACCTCGACCACTGTCGTGAGCCGAATCTGCCTGGATAAAGCCTCTGGGTGTCTCATGACGGAACCGATCCCGATTGCTCAAAAGGACCGATTGGGCAGGACTATTGAAGATCACATCCTCCCTACTTGCATCGCCTGGATTGACGACCGGATTCTCATCGGTCGGGGTGCGGCAGAGTTGAAGTCTTCCCTCGTCAAAGGGCGAAATCTCTGGTTTTCTTTCAAGATGGGCCTCGGGATCGATCTGGGGCCGAAGTATTACCAATCGGAACTCCGGGGAGCCGGCAAGCCCGTCGAGATTCTGAACGATCAGGATGCTGCCAAAGTCTTCTTCGCCTACGTCCGTGAGAAGATTGAGGCGTGGTTAAAGTCAAAAGGGTTGCCGAGTCGTGTCCGCTACGCCGTGAGCGTGCCGGCCTCCTTCGAAGCGAATCAGCGGGCCGACCTCTGCCGAGCACTTGAGGCTGCAGGGATCGAGATCTCGACTCACGGGATCATTGACGAGCCGAACGCAGCATTTGTCAGCCACCTCATCGAAAGCTTGCGCTACGGCCCGACCGCGCTTGACCCGTTCCGGCGTCAACCCAAGGAGGTCCTTGTCTTCGATTTTGGGGCCGGCACCTGCGACATCTCGATCCTCCGCGTCTCGGTGAAAGACGAACGGCTCTTTATCCAGAACCTGGCGATCTCGCAATTCCGGGCTCTGGGCGGAGACAATATCGACCGCCGAATCGCGCGCCAGGTCCTATGGCCGACCATACTGGCAGCCTGCGCGCCGGGGCGGCATTTTCGAGCGATGGAAATAGAGCAGCTCATCCTTCCCCGCCTCCTGGGGTGTGCGGAGCAGTTGAAGGTGCAGTGCTGCAAGTCGATCACGGCTCGAGGGAATGGGAACTCTGAACCCTTTAGAAATGACGGGACAAAAATCCAGAGTGATCCGGTGCCTCCCTTCACCGTCGATGGGGTGAGGCTCGAATTGCCGGCACCCACAATCACACTCGCGGAGTTCTTTCGGGTCATGGGGCCCTTTCTCTCGGAGGGGGCGTATGATCCGGCTGAATCAGACCGGGATATCGTTAGCATCTTCGAGCCGATCCGGAATGCCATCGAGAAGTCCAAACTCGGTGAGGACGAGCTGGACATGCTCCTCCTTATCGGCGGCAGCGCCGAGAACCCACTGGTGCAAGAGTCGATCAGGAACCATTTCGGTCGTTTCGTAGAATGCGTCGTGACCAGTGACCTCCGCACCCCGGTCTCACGTGGCACCGCGCTGCATTCGCTCGCAGTCAACGGGATGGGGGTCCAACTGATTCGATCGATCACCAGCGAGCCGATCTACGTGATTGCCGCCGGGAATCGCTTCGTGAAGATCCTCCCCGCAGGCACACCGATGCCCTCCGACGAGGTCGCCTTCACCGACCAACTTGCGGTGCAGCGCGATGGACAGAGGGTCGTGCAGCTGCCGATCTGCGTCTCGAGCCGCAATAAGCTCCTAGGTATTGTGGATCTTAGGCCATCGCAGACTCGACCGTTTCGCAAGGGGGAACTCATCACTGTTGCCTGTCGGATGGACGAGAACAAGCTGATCCAGATCACAGCCAAGACCGGGAGCACGCTGGCTGAGACGGCTTTCCTGAATCCCCTCGCCAACGAGGAGCTGACCGCAGAGGAGACCAAATGCCTCATGGCTCGGCAAAAGCTGAATGATGCGATCATCGAGGGCGGTGGAAAGCCGAATCCCCGAACCCTGGAGGAATATGCCATCGCTTGCGCCGAGGCGCGACGCTGGATCGAATCGGCCGAGACCCGAGAGGCACTTGAGAAAATCTCCTCCCAGCACCGGACAGGGGACAATGCAACGAGCCTTTGCTACTGCTATTCGATGGCCGGCCTTGAAGAACTCTTCTTGCGATGGGCCGAGATCGCTCACGAGAGATCGCCGACGTGGGTCTCAGCCTTCAATCTGGCCCTAGCAGCCTGTCGGGCTTGTGTCGATTTTTGAATCCGGACCGGGGTTGAGC